>JBAOHO010000001.1 GCA_037045355.1 Candidatus Nanopelagicales bacterium
TTCTCTTCGTGTTCGGCTGACAAGCAGTGAACAGAATGGGCTCAGTGCCATCAAGAAGCCTTCGTACATCTTGCAGGCTTCTGCCCACAACAATGGATCAATTGATCTGATTGCGCGAAGATTCGTTCCGATGTCTTCCGTATCTACAGATACATGGAAACCACATGTGTAGTTAGTTATGGACTTTGTGGTTTTCTCTGTTTCTAGTAGATCGTATATGGTTCGCATCTGCTGTTCGATTGAGTCTCCACTCATCATTGGAGATATGAGTTCACCTGGATATAGCGCACCCGAACCGCTAACGGATCCATCTGATACCTTTCTCCAGTGAATGTCCATGGTGTGCAGGACGTATGGCTTTCCTGCATCCATGCATTCAAGTTCGCATCCAGTGAACCTGCGAGTGAACCGTGATTCTTTGCCATCGATAATTGCAGGATGGCGACGGCGAGCGTTTGGAATGCGTAGCCGCGGACGCGGCGGCGGGCGGGTTCCTCCGTGTTCTCCTCGGTGCGGGACTTGGTGAACCCGTTGAACCCCTCGATGGTGTTCCGGAGCGTCCCGTAGACGGCTTGCCATTCCGGGGACTTGTAGCGGAGGTCCTGGAAGTACTTGGCGATGTTGCTGTTGCCTGCGTGCCGCGGTGCGATGGGGATGGTGATGCTGGTGCTGTTGGTGCAGCAGACGTCGGGGTCTGTGGGCGGGTTGAGGATGCGGGTGCGGGTTGTCGGCAGTCCGAGGTTCACCGGGGCGCCGGTGGTCTGGGCGAGGGGGCAGGTGGCGGTGGCGCCGGGGCCGCGGGCGGGGCACATCCAGGCGGTGTTCCCGTCCGGGGTGGGGGCGTGTTTGGGCCGGAACGCGTAGCGGGCGCGTTGCGCGATACGGGCGTCGTACACGTCGTCGGTCGATGGTGTGTGCGCGGTCGGTCGATGGTGGCGTCGATGAGGGGTTGCGGCATTGATGGGCAGTACCAGTTGCCCTCGACGAGGATTGCGCCGCCGTATTCGGCTTGGATGCCGAGTTGGTCGTCGCGGTAGTCGCTGCACAGGGTGTATCCGAGTGCGCGGGCTGGGAGTTGCAGTTTCTCGGGTTTGGCGCCGGGCAGGTAGGCACGGTCGGCGGCGAGTGTCCCGGCAGGGTGGCCGCGTTCGTTGAGGGATTGCAGCAGGGTGGTGGCGTTCTCGCCGATGTTCTGCGCCGGTTTGTCCACGGTCATCGCGAGAACGAGGAGGGGAAAGTCGGCGGGCTGCCCGGGGTCGCTGGCGGTCATCACCGCAAGGTGCGCCTCGTAGCCGAAGTACGACTCGTTCCTGTTCGTGGTCGGGTCCTGACGTACGTACCATCCGGCGACAGTTTCCGGACTCATCTTGTCGTCGCTGCTGTCCTTGTTCGGTTTGGGTTTCGGGTGGCCCGCGTTTCCCCCAGGTGCGTACCAGCGTCGCGTCGATGCACACGTTCCCGTTCCAGCGGGACACGAACATCGTGCGGGACGAGCCGCGCGGATGCCTCCAACAGGGCTGTCGGTGACGTGCTGCACCCGCTTGACGCGGTGGGCGACGGTCTGCGGGTCAAGGTTGGCCAGCAGCGTCTCCCGTTCGGTGCGGGTGACGCGCCGTCCAGGTGTCGGGTACGGCTCAATCACGTTCAGCATCCACTGGATACGCCGGTACACCCGGTGGTAGAACGCGTCGTCGGTCACGGCCTCTCGCGCCCTGGGCAGGCCGAGGAGGTCACGGGCCGGGGTGTGGAGCCGCTTGTGCAGCGCCTCGGCGACGCGGCTGACGCGAGCGGCGGCTCCCCGGACACCGCCAACGCGACCAGCACCACGAGAACGGGCCGGACGTCCACGGTGCCGGGCCTGCCGCCCCGGGTCTGCCCAATCCGGATGGTCATCCCGATACCACTGCTCCCACTGGGCCACCAGACCGGATCGCGTCCACCAGGGCGGCAGCGCCCCGGACAACCCGGTCGGACAGGTAGCCGCCGCCGGGACTCCGGCGGTTCACCATCGACCGGCAGGCACAGCAGATCAGCCAACGCCACACCAAGGTCGTCGGCAGTGTTCTGCTGGGCTGCTGTCAGTCACGGCTGGCTCGGCACCGCCCGTCGCCGTCGCGGAACGCCGCCCGGTACACCTTGACGTCCGCGTCCGGAACGAACCGCAGATAGCGGTTCAGGGCCTCCAACGAGTCCACCCCTGCGGCCTGCATCAGGGCCTTAACCGGGCTACCCGCGGCAAGGTGTCCGACAATCCAGGTGACCCGCATCCGTTGCAGGCTGGGGTGCACCCTGGCCGATGTTCGTCTGCCCGCACGAAGTTCGCCGACGAGTGTTCTTGTGTGAGTTCTTGCGGCGGGGCCCACCGAACACATACAGGTCGGGGCGCATCGCCGCATCCGCCACGTCGATGAGTACCGACTCCCACTCCGCCAGGACGGGCACCAGCCGGGCACGGCGTCCCGACGACCTCCACGAGCACCCCGTCGGCGTCACACGTGCAGATGCACCGCATGCGCAAGTCCGCGACCTCCGCCGCGGACAGCCCCGCACCGAGCCCCAGCGCCAGCAGAACGTGGCAGTTGCACCGACCTGGTACTGAGTGATCTGACCAGCTGCCCACGACCGCAACGCCGACACTGCTCACGTCGCCGTGTACGGCGGAAGCGGGTGCGCGGCCCACGTCGGAGCGGAGCCTGACCGGCTGCGAACCGGGCGGCATCAACTCGTCCGACATCCGCAGCAGCAGGGAGCGGGCGTTCGCCGCTGTCGGGCGGCTCCAATCCGGACAGCCATGCGTCGATGAACTCCGCGATGACGTCCGGGTGAAACACGACACCGCGTTCCAACGGCAGACCGGCGGTGCACGCCAACACCAGCGGACGTGCCGCGAGCAGACTCTCAGGAGCACCCGAGGGGCGTAAGGAATCCTGCCCATGCAGTCAGCGACCGCGGCCCGTACGAACTCGGTGAATGGCAGCCCAGTCCTCCGGCGGGAGTTCCGGGGTGTAGTCGGCGATGTGCGGTGGCCACAGCATCCCCCTCAACACTGCTGTTGGTTGTTACCACCATTGTTGCTTCCGGCGACCAAAATTGGAAGCCCGTCCCCGCAGCCGTCCGTAACAACCACCAGCCGAGGCCGACGCCCTACGCTGGACGTATGCCCAGACCCCACCGCCCCGCCCCCGCGGACAGCGTGGACAACTGGCCCAACACCCCCAGCGCCACCCCCGAGGTCGAAACCGCCCGACACGTCGCCCTCAACCTCCGAGCCGCCCTCGACGGCATCAGCCTCCGCCAAGCCAACCGGGCCTACCGGCGTCGACCACACCACCATCGCCGCCATCCTCAACGGCACCGTCTGGCCCGACCTCCACACCCTCGCCCGCCTCGAACACGGACTCCACACCCGCGCTCTGGCCCGCGAGCACGACCCGGAACGCCCGGCGAACCGTAACGCCCGCCGCACCTCCCGCGACAACCGACCAGCCACCACACCTGCTCCTGTTCCCGACCCCACTCAGGGCCGCACAGAAGAAATGGGTCTCCGGACGCGCCAACCTAACACTCCGAGGTACGGCACATACGTCTAACAGGTCGTTATAGTCCCCCTATGGCAGGCGATCAGCCCGAATCAGTGCCTGAAACCGCATCGCCGGACATCTCGCTCCGGGGTACGAACGTACCCTGGAAAGAGTGTCGGTGTACCCCTGACACTGCCGTTCGGGCACTGTGCGACGCGTGCCAGAAACACCGTAAGGCCGTCATCAACAGGATGAAGCAGCGCACCAGACGCGCCCGGAAAGCCAAACGCGACTACACGCCGGGCACGATCACCCTCACCCCCGACCAGGCCCAACAGATCGTCGGGGCGCTCGCCGAGATCAACACCATGCAACTCGCCGTCCTAGACCGGGTTGCCCTCTCCGGGAACCCGCTACGCCCCGACACCGCAGCCCTATTCCGGGCCATCGCTGAACTCCGAGCCGCGATCCAACCCACACTCGCGACCGCCGAAGAGGAACGCATTGAACTGAAACGGCCACGCAACTGGAAAGAAGCCCAAGCCCGCATCCGCACCGACCTTGACCAAACCCACCAGCACGTCTGAAACACTGCCAACAGCCCGACCGACGAAGGGGGAACTCGGTGAAACCACGCCTGGAACTGGTGTGGCCCGGCAAAGACCAGTTCCTCCTCACACCAGCCGACCAGACCGGGAAACCCGTTTGGGTGCCCCACGATCACCCGGCAGCCCGCGAAGTCCGCACCGCTGACTGGCAAAGCGCCCACGGCGAAGTGAACCCCGACGACCCGTACAGCGACAACCTCCTGTTCGTCGGCGACAGCCTCGACGTGCTCCGCGTACTGTGCGAGGTGCCCGAGTACCGGCGGCACTACCGCGGCAAAGTCAAGTTGATCTACATTGATCCGCCGTTCAACACCGGCCAAACCTTTGAGCATTACGACGACTGGATGGAACACTCCACCTGGCTGTCGTTTATCCGCGACCGGCTCGTGCTGATGAAAGAACTCCTCGCCCCCGACGGCAGCATCTGGGTACACCTGGACGACGCCGAACAGCACCGGATGCGCTGCCTCCTAGACGAAGTGTTCGGCGAGAGCAATTTCGTTGCCACCGTTGTCTGGCAGAAGATTCACGCGCGCAACAACTCGGCGATGCATTTCTCGGCGGATCACGATTTCATTCACATCTACGCGCGTAACGCACAGGCTTGGCGACCCGGCAGACTGCCGCGAACGGGGAAGAGCGACGCAGATTTCTGGAACCCTGACGATGACCCCAGAGGTCTCTGGCGACGAAGTGACCTGACCGCGTCCAAGCCGTACGCCGATGGGCACTACGCAGTAACCGGGCCTCACGGAGATGCGTTCACACCCCGGCCAGGTAGGCCGTGGGCTGTGTCCGAGGAGAACTTTGAGGCACTACGGGCGGACGACCGGATCTGGTGGGGCAAGACAGGCCGCACATTCCCGTTCCGCAAACGATTCAAGTCCGAACTCGGCGACCTTGTCCCCAACACAGTCTGGTTGCACGAAGACGTCGGCAACAACCGCGAAGCGAAAGGGGAACTGTCCAAACTGTTCGGCAAGGACGCGTTCTCGACCCCAAAGCCAGAACGCCTCCTCCAACGCATCATCCACGTGGCGACCAACCCTGGGGACATCGTGGTGGACGTGTTCGCCGGGTCGGGAACCACCGCCGCCGTGGCTCACAAGATGTGCCGCCGCTGGATAACGGCGGAACTCTCCCCCAAGACCGTGGAAGCGTTCACCGAAGCGCGACTCGTCAAGGTCGTAGAAGGAGACGATCTCGGCGGAATCACCACAGACCAGAACTGGCAGGGCGGCGGCGGGTTCCGCACCGTCTCTATCGGCCCCAACCTCTACGCCGACACGCCATATGGAACGCTGCTCGCCGAGACCGGAACCGGGGAACGGTTCGCCAGGGCGATGGCGGGCAACTCGGATTCGACTATCAACCGGACTCGGCTCCGCTCTGCGGTCAGCGAGGCCGGATGCGGCTCGCCGTCGTAGAAGGCGCCGTTGGCCCCGAAGAAGTCACTGAACTCCTAGCGTGCCTGAACGACAACGAACGGCTCACCATCGTCGCCCTGGGCATCCTCCCCGGAACCGAAGAACACCTCGCCCAGTTGTCTCGCGGTTCCCGCATCCTCAAAGCGCCACGCGACGTCCTCAACCACCGGAGGCGACGCCGGAACGACAACCTCTGAAACGTAGGGGCCGCCGATATGCGACCCCGTGACTCCCAACGGCTCCCCACGGCAACCCGTCCGACCCCGGCCACGCCTGGAACTCGTCTGGCCCGGCAAAGACCAGTTCCTCCTCACCCCCAGCGACGACAACGGCAAGCCCGTCTGGGTTGAACCCGACCATCCAGCCGCCCACGAGGTTCGCATCTCCGACCTCACCGGCGCATACGGGGCCGTCAACGACACCGACCCGTACGCCGACAGTCTGCTGTTCATCGGTGACGGCCTGGACGTCCTCCGTATCCTCACCGAGGTGCCCGAATACCGGCGGCACTACCGCGGCAAAGTCAAACTCATCTACATCGATCCACCGTTCAATACCGGCCAGACGTTCACCCACTACGACGACTGGATGGAACACTCCACCTGGCTGTCATTTATGCGCGATCGGCTCATCCTGGCGAAGGAACTCCTGGCACCGGACGGTTCCATCTGGGTGCACCTCGACGAAAGGGAAAGCCACCGGATGCGCTGTTTGATGGACGAAGTATTCGGTAGTGCTGCCTACGTCGGGACGGTTCTTTGGCGGAAGAAGTACAAGGCCGGTAACAGTCTGGGGCTATCCACCGTCCACAATCCGATCCTTGTCTACGGGCGGCAGAGCCGTTGGCGTCGATCCAATGGCCTACCACCTGGTGCGGCGCAGATGGAGAAGTACAAGAACCCTGACGACGACCCCCGAGGGCGTTGGAGGATGACACACGCAGGAGACAAGACCTACCTTGTCGACCTACTCAACAAGGGGGCAATGCCGACCACCTGGTGGGACTACGACGACTCGGGGCATACCGAGACGGGAACGAACGAGAGTGAGGCCCTGTTTGGGGAGGCGTTCTCTACCCCCAAGCCCGAGCGCCTAATGGAACGCGTCATTCACGTCGCTACGAATCCTGGGGACACTGTGATTGACGTATTCGGAGGGTCTGGGACGACCGCTGCGGTGGCGCACAAGATGGGCCGCCGGTGGGTAACGGCAGAGATTCTGCCGGACACGGTTGCCCAGTTCACGGAGCCGCGTCTGCGGATGGTGGTGGACGGGGAGCATGGCGGCATCTCGGAGAGGGTCGGCTGGTCTGGCGGGGGCGGGTTCCGCACCGTGACGGTTGGGCCGTCTATGTACGAGGCGACGCCATACGGCGTGATGCTGGCCGGATGGGCGACGAACGGCCGGTTTGCCCGCGCTGTCGCCGGACAGTTGGGTTTCACTTTCCAGTCGGACGCGGCACCGTTCTGCGGCCAGCGGGGCCGGATGCGTCTGGCGGTGCTGGACGGTGCCGTCGGCCCGGAGGAAGTGCGGGAGATTGTGGGTGCCCTCGGGGAGCGGGAGCGGGTCACGATCGTGGCGAAGGTGGTGCTGCCGGACGCCGAGCAGGTGCTGAAACGGCTGTCGGCTGGCTCGGTGATTCGGAAGGCGCCGCGTGACGTGTTGGAGGCGCGTCGCCGCCGACGCAGGACGACGGTACCCGCCGATACTGTTGAGCAACGTGCAGCCGACCTGAGCGGGGGTGAACAGCAGTGAGCATCGTGGAGTATGACGGGGCTGCGGTTGCTGAGATCGCCACCTACCTGGATATGCGGAAGCCGAACGCTGCCGCCCTGGACAAGATCGCCCAAGCGTTGAACGAGCGGGAACCCGGCGCTGAGATCGTCGCTGATCTCGCCACCGGTGTTGGGAAGACATACATCGCGGGAGGGCTACTGGACTACCTGTACGAGCAGGGAGTCCGCAACGTTGTCATCATCACGCCGGGTTCCACGATTCAGCGGAAGACGATCGCGAACCTCACCCCCGGGAACCGCAAATACCTACAGGGTTTGAAGTGCGAGCCGGAGGTCATCACGCTGGATGACCTGGAACGGGGCGCTGTCGCACAGGCTCTGGACAACCCCGACCAAATGAAGGTTGTTGTCCTGACGGTGCAGTCGCTGCTGCGACCCAACACGAAGGACAACCGGCGGGCCTACCTAGAACACGAAACGCTCAGTATCTCTCTGTCGGACTACCTCAAAGGCGTGGACGACCTGGTTGTGATTGCCGACGAGCACCACATCTACTTCAACAAGACGGCCAAACAGTTCCGTAAGGCAATCGAGGGGTTGCACCCGGCCGCTTTGATCGGCCTGACAGCGACACCTCATTCATCCACCGGCCCGGCGAACATCGTGTACCAGTACCCACTCGCGGAAGCGATCGCCGACGGGTTCGTGAAGATACCCGTCCTCGTGGCGCGGCAGGACAGGAAATCTGACCTGAGGACACAAATGGCTGACGGTGTTTCGCTGCTCCACGCGAAAGAAAACGCGATGCGGCTCTACTGCCAAGACACCGGTAGGCAGAAAGACTACGTGCAGCCGGTGATGTTCGTCGTCGCGTCCAGCATTGACGAGGCGAACCAGATCGCGACAATGCTCGCCGGATCCGACTACCTCGGCAGCCCCGACAGTGTTCTCCTCGTCACCTCTGAGGAGCCGGACACAATCACGAAGCAACTAGACGAACTGGAACACCCGGACTCTCCAATCCGGGCCGTCGTCTCCGTTCAGATGCTCGGCATCGGCTGGGACGTCAAGAACGTGTACGTCGTCGCCGCAGTCAGGGCGCTGGAATCTGAACTGCTGACCGAGCAGATACTCGGACGCGGACTGCGGCTGCCGTTCGGGCGGCGCACCGGCATCCCGATGCTGGACACCGTCGAAGTCCTGTCCCACCACGCGTTCGCCGAACTGTTGAAACAAGCGAAGGTGCTCCTCGCGCAGACCCTCGGGGACCGGGCTGAGGAAGCGACCGGGAACGCGTCCGTGACCGACGGTGTGCGTGGCCAAGACGTGAACCTTGACCAGCCTGAACTCCCCACACCCGTCGTGGACGATCCGAACGTAACCATCAGTGTGTCCCTGCCGGGCCGGGCCGGTGCCGCCGACCAAGGCCCGGACCTGTTCAACCAGGACACCTGGGACGAAGACGCAGACGACACAGCCGACCACCAGGTCATCGGACTCTCAACCGTGGACGCCCGCCTCACCGAAGGTGAACGCACCAAGGAAACCCTGGCGACCCCCCTCAAACCGAGAACCCCAAACGGCACCCACCTGCCGCTCCACCTCCCGAAAGTCACCTACAAGACCGTCCGGCCCGTGTTCTCCCTCGCCACAATCGATCTGAACGCCGTGGAAGCCCGGGGTGCCATGTTCGCCAACGACAACGCCCCCACCCTGCAACGGAAAGTCGTGAATGCCCACCGGGACGACAGCGGCGACATCGCAGTGACCATCAGCGACGCCCAAGACGCCGTCGTGGCAGCCACCCTCCCCATCCCGTTCAACGAGATCGAAAGTGACCTGGTCGGACGACTGTTACGAACCAACGCCTTCCCGCAGTCCACC
Source organism: Candidatus Nanopelagicales bacterium (assembly GCA_037045355.1). Classification (NCBI taxonomy): domain Bacteria; kingdom Bacillati; phylum Actinomycetota; class Actinomycetes; order Candidatus Nanopelagicales; species Candidatus Nanopelagicales bacterium. The sequence goes on from JBAOHO010000001.1 coordinate 9,177, forward strand.
ACCGAACTGAACGCCGCCATCGAAATCGCCCGCGCATTCCTCAAAGGCGCACAGGTGACGAATGAAACCCCGTGGCGACCCGAGCACGGACGGCTCGCGACCGAAAGCCTCGCCAACTACCTCGCCCAGAAGGAGAGCGAACTGGACGTCAAGATCGTGGCCGAAGTGGCGCTTACTCGCTGGCCAGACCCGCCCGAGGTCACCCAGGGCCAACCACCCGCCGACAGGCAACAGATCACCCACAGTCACGACTTCCAGCGCAGTTACCCCTACACCGGTTGGAACAAGTCGTTCTACCCGGTAGTCGCGTTCGACTCCTACTCCGCTGAGTTCCGGCTCGCCGAACGCCTAGAAGCCAGCCCGAACGTCAAAGCGTGGCAACGCATCAACTGGAACGTCCCCCTGGCCATCACCTACCGGTTCAACGACGGCAACAAGACCTACATCCCTGACTTCATCGTCGTGGAAGACGACGGCACCACCGAAGGTCGCTACTGGATCGTGGAAGGCAAAGCGAACAAGGACTTGATGGACCCGATCGTGATCGCCAAACGCGAAGCCGCGAAGCGCTGGGTGGACGCGGTAAACGCCTCCGCAGACGTGCCCACAAAGTGGGGATACCTGCTCGCCAGCGAAAGCGTCATCGCGAACGCACACGACTGGAACGGCCTGAAGGTGGCCGGGACGGTACACCAGTGAGCCACCTACCGGGGATGGTCGTGCATGGCGAGGAGTGAACGCCCGCTGACTGAATCACTAGTCGGCCTGGCGATATCCACCCAAGGACGAAAGCCCTCGTTCTGGATATCCGTAGTCAGCGTTCTCGCCGCTGGCGGGGGCGCAGTGCTAATGACTCTGGGGCTTGACGCCTCAACGGCGCCGAACTGGTGGCTTGCAGGCCCGGGCGTCGCCCTTGCCCTACTTGCGATCCTCCTTCAGGTACTGAAGGAATGGGGTGCCTACCTACGCACGGAACTGGACAAGGAAGCGGACACAGGCACGATCATCACCATCAAGAATGCCCTCCATCCCGTCGTGGAGGCCGTCGCAATTCTGACGCAGGCACAAGACCCCGCTGACAAACCGAAGTTCCTCCAAAGAATCGCGGACCATATCTGCCAGGCACTGCTGCTGATGTTCAACGAGATCACTGAAGTGCGCGCGGTGTTGTACCGACAAGAGGGAAGCGCACTCAAACCCGTTACCTACGCGGGACGAGGCAGAACGCCGCGTGATTTCAAGGCAACCGACCCAAGGGGCCGGAAGGCGCTCGCTATGGTCCGTAAGCGAGATCACGTGTACGTCCCCGACATCGACGATGCAAACCCCGATCTCTATGGCGGAACTGGATCGGGATACCGCTGCTTCATCTCCGTAAGCGTTCAGACGCCGGAGAAGACCTACGGAATGCTCACCGTAGACACGCCAGAGTTGGACGCCTTCGACCCGGTGGTGGACGTTGAGACCGTGAAACTACTGGCGGATCTAGCAGCGGTCGCGATGGCGATCGAAGAACTCGACCACTAGTGGAATTGGCGATGACATATCTCTGTGCAATCCTGAACGAAGCCGATAACAACGCTGAGGAGGACAGATGACAAGCAAAGCCCAGTGGGAAGCGCTCACTGCGCTCCTGCCTGACCTCAGTGACCCCGCCACTCGTGAGCGCATTTGGCAGGCGGCGGCCCAGGAAGCAGAACGTGATGCATCCAAGCGCCGCGCCCGCCGCGCCCGGGCTATGGTGCGACGTCGCGAGGAGCGGAGAAGGAAAGTGGCGGTGGCCTAACCGGTCTCCCGCGCCAGCCATTCGCTCGTATGGGATTTTGCATCGTAATCCGAAGGATTCCAATGCCGTAAGCATGCCCACAACCCCTGGTCAGAGGGTTACGCAAACAGCCCACCAGTGAGAACCTCCCTTCGGGGAGGTTCTCGTGTTCCGGGGGCCACCAGCCTGTCTCCCGCGAGTGCGACATCGTTGCTGGTTTTCGGCGCGCGGGTTGCAAGTGGTCGGGGCAACAGTCCAGCGTGAAGGTGGGTGTGTTGCATGCCGGGGTTTCGCACTACGCGGCGGATGGAAGACAGGTTCTGGGCCCAGTACTCGGGTGGGGTCGGGCTTGAGCAGGCTGCGGCGGTAGCCGGCGTGTCGTGGGGCACGGCGAAGGGGTGGCTGCGTAAGCGTGGCGGGGTGAAACCTACACCGAGTTCTGATGGCAATGCTCTGAGCCTGGACGAGCGGATTCGTATCCAGGCCGGGGTGATGGCTGGGGAGTCGAATGCCGAGATCGCCCGGCAGATCGGCCGGCACCGTTCGACGGTCGGTGAGGAGTTGAAACGCAACGGGTGGGCCTCGGCGCGGGGGCCGGCCAATCAGCGCCGGTCGTACAACGCGTTGAGCGCGCAGCGGCGTGCTGATGAGCAACGGCGACGCCCGAAACCACGCAAACTGGATGTGAATCCGACATTGCACGACGAGGTGCAGGACAAACTGGATCTGGACTGGAGCCCCGAGCAGATCACCCGATGGCTGCACCGGATCCATGGGAAGGATCCCGAGATGACGATCAGCCACGAGGCGATCTACCAGTGCATCTACGTCAACAGCGCCGGGGGGCTGCGCCGGGCACTGACCGCCCGGCTGCGCACCGGGCGCAAGCTACGCAAACCGCGGCGGCGCCCGCAGGAACGCCGCGGCAAAATCCCGGACATGCCCAGCATCGTGGAACGCCCCGACGAGGCATGGGGCCGGGCGGTCCCCGGGTACTGGGAAGGAGACCTGATCATGGGAGCGGACAACGCGACCGCGATCGGCACCCTGGTCGATCGGTGCAGTCGCACCATCAAACTGCTGCACCTACCCGATGGCCACAGCCCCGAGCAGGTCCGCGACCAGATGATCGCCGCGGTCGCCGGGATGCCAGAGGCCCTGAAACTCAGCATCACCTGGGACCAGGGCATCGAGATGCACCAGCACCGCGCGATCACCGAAGCCACCGGCGTCCAGATCTACTTCTGTGACCCCCACAGCCCCTGGCAGCGCCCCACCAACGAGAACACCAACGGGCTGCTACGCCAGTACTTCCCCAAAGGCACCGACCTGTCGGTCCACTCACGCGCCGACCTCGACCACGTCGAATGGCTACTCAACGGCCGACCCCGCAAGTCCCTAGACTGGCTCACACCAGACGAGTACCTCAAACAGGTACTCGAAGAAGACATCACTGTTGCGCTGACCGAATGAATCCGCCGGCGCCGAAACCGACAACGACGCAACACTCGTGGGCGCCGGGGCGCAACAACGTCACACTCGCGCGTGTAACGGTTTCACCCCGCCGAATCGCGCGAGTCCCGTTTACAGATGCGTGTCCCGTTCACAAGATGACTAGATGCGCGTTAAACCAACTGCTCTCGTCGGCATCGGCATCTGGATCCTGTACGTGGCGATCATCACCACGGTCTCCAAGATCAACGGTGTTCCCTACGACGAGATCGGTGACTCCACATCGAACCTTCTGCGTGGCGCCGTCGTGTCGCTTGTGATCGGCGGCCTCATCATCGCCGGGTTGTCGGCGTGGATGGGCTGGTTCGGTGCGGCCATGCGCGACCAGCACCGCATCCGCGCGTGGTGGATGCTGATCGGCGCGGCG
>JBAOHO010000002.1 GCA_037045355.1 Candidatus Nanopelagicales bacterium
AGCGAGGCTGGCGATACCCATGCAACGCCCGAACAGCTGCCCCACAAGTAGCCCGCCTGGCGATCGAAGGACGGCGGCGAGGGCGAGTTGGCCAACCGACGTGGATATTGACTGAACGAGGGTCCTGGTCGCCACTGCGTGGTAGTCACGCTTCCGGATTGCAGCCTGACTAAGAATCACGTACACCGCGGTTAGCCAGACAGTCGGCGGAAGGAGCCACAACCATGGGAGAAGTGACAGGCTCGACTGGTCATCCAGATAGGGTCCGCCGAGAGCAACTCCACCGGTAAGGGCGAGGGAAAAGATCGTAGCGGATACCAGAGCCAGTCGTATTAGCAGTCCACCCTTGATTTCCGAATCCGGGAGTGGCGCCGCCAATTCAAGACGTAGTCCAGCGACGATGGACAGCACCGCGACCATCGGCAATTATGTAGGAGAACACTCCGAAGTCATCCGGCGAGTACAGCCGGGTAAGGAACGGAGCCACCAAGAGTCCCACAAGCGAGGCGACGAGGGTGCTCCCCGACATCGCAGCCAGGCTCCGCGTCAGCGGGTTGGCTGTCAGGCGGCGCCATGATCGCAGGGCCATCGTGCATTCTCCCCGAACTCTCATCCACCTTGAATCGAACATACTTGACTGCACTGAAGGGGCTTTCAAGATCCTCGTGAAGTTGGTGGGATCGTACGCGACGCGCGCGGCTGGAAGGACTGACCTGTCCCCGCTTTTCCGGACGGTTTCGGTGTGGTGATCATGCCGCATCCTCGGCGGCGTTGTACTGCTGTTCGTAGTCGATGGGGCTGAGGTAGTCCAGGGCGGAGTGGCGTCGGGTGGGGTTGCGTAGTGACCCCCGTCGTGGTTGACCACGAAATCGACGGCGGCGGTGACGCGGGTGCTCACGTCAACCGCCGCGATGCTTTTCCCAACAGGTCGTCGTCCAACGCCAACTGACCGATCGTGCGTTCGGCTTCCGACAACTGCTTGGCGAGCAGGTCTTCGCGAGAATCCCGCGAGCCCTTGTCCGCCAACGCGGCCTCCATCCCGGCCACGGCCTGCTCGCGCCACCGCGCGAACGTCGTCTCGGAGATCCCCAGCTCCCTACACGTCTGCGACACCGTCTTCCGCTTGGTCAATACGCCCATCACCGCGTCACGCTTCTGCGCCGCCGTGAACGTCGATTTCCGTCCCATCTGCATGAGCCGCCCCGGGATGTCCGGAGGCATTCGGTTGTGTCTCATCCGGTGGGGATGGGACGGTTGCGGGCAGCGTAGTGGACGTCCTCGACATGTTGCGGGGTGAGATCGTCGATGGACTCGTGGGGCCGGTCGTTGTTGAACCAGTCGACCCAGTTCGAACGTCTCGATTTCGACGTGTTCGCAGTCACGCCAGGGGCCTTCGGGACGGATCAGTTCGGTCTTGGAACAGCCCGATCTGCGATTCGGCCAGGGCGTTGTCGCAGCGCGTAACCGACCGAACCCGACGGAGGCGTCGACCCCGGCGTCGATCAGGCGGTTGGTGAACGCGAACGACGTGTATTGGGCGAGTTCAACCGGTCGTTGCAACACCGGGTTGTTGAAGTGAGCGTAGCTGCTCCTCGAAGACCTCGGCGGGGGTCTTCCAGCCGAGGATCTTGCGGGGTCGGTTGTTGAGCGCGAGAGCGACGGCCTCGAGGTCTTCGGCGGACCAGCGCGACAGGTCGGTGCCCTTGGGGAAGTACTGCCGCAGCAGCCCGTTGGTGTTCTCGTTCGTCGGGCCGCTGCCACGGCGAGTGCGGGTCGGCGAAGAACACCTTCGTGCCGGTCTCGAGCGCGAACTGGGCGTGGCCGGACAGTTCCTTGCCGCGGTCCCAGGTGAGCGTCTTGCGCAGCTGCTCGGGCAGCTTCGTCATCGACGCGGTCAGCGCGGCGTTCATCGCGACGGCGCCGTAGCCGCCCAGCGCTGGGCCGTTCTTCACGTGGCGGCTTCTCGCCCCAGCCTTCCAGCCGGGGCAGGTGCACCAGCAGCGTGGAGCGGCTGCTGCGCTCGACGAGCGTGCCGATCGCGGACCGGCCCGTGCCGATGATCAGATCGCCCTCCCAGTGCCCAGGGACGGCGCGGTCCGCGGCCTCGGCGGGACGCTCGCTGAGAACACGACATCCGCGGTGACATGCCCTTGCGGCTTGTTCTGCGATCGGGCCCGCGGCTGCCGCAGTGCGCGGCCGGTGCGCAGACAGGTGACCAGCTCGCGTTTGAGCGCGCCACGGCCCTGGATGAACAGCGACTGGTAGATCGCCTCGTGGCTGATGCGCATGGACTCATCATCGGGGAAGTCGACCTTCAACCGGTGCGAGATCTGCTCCGGGCTCCACGCCGTCGACCACCGCCGGTCCTGCCGGTGCGGCTTGTTCAGCCCCTTCCACGCCGGCGGCTGTCGGACCCGACGACGATGCGTGCCGTCGGGCCGGCGGACGTTGCCCGGCGAGCCGCTCCTGGACGTACTCGCGCAGCCGGTCGTTGGTCACGAGCTTCGCGGTCTTCGGGCGCTTCGCGGCCTGCTGCGCCTTCCACTGCGCCACCACCGCCCGGTACTCCTGCTTCCCGCTCCGGGTGGCCGCGTTGCGGCGCAGCTCGCGCGAGATCGTGCCCGGGTCGCGCCCGATCCTGCGGGCGATCTCACGCACGCCCGATGTCCTTGGCGCGCAGCAGCGCGATCTCCTCGCGCTCCTCGAACGACAGGTAGCGGCCAGTGGGCTCGGCCAGGCTGATCGGTGGCATGCCGCCAGCGTGGCGAAACCAGCGCGATCCCGACCGGCACCGACACGCCCACCGTCAATCGCCGCCTCCGCCGTCGTGATGCCCGTCGCGATCAGACGCCAGAACTGCCGCTGCACCGCCCGCGACGGCTCAGGCCGCCCCGGTGAGCGCATCGGCGGCCGCAACGCCCGATCCGCACGCCACTGCCGCCGCGCCCCCTCCGGCGCATCGCTGGTCTTCGCTGCTCCAGTCGCTCGTCGCCACCGCGAACACCTCCATGATCAAGGTGTTGCGACGACCAGTTGAATCCGCCTTGGACTGCCGCGCGTCGCGGTGATGGACCAAGCCCGGACAGGTCGCTGACCCCGCGTCGGCGCCGGTGCCACATCGCCATGTCGAGCGCGTCCAGCGACCAGATCGGTGCGTCATGGTCGTGGCCGCCCGCCAGCCCACGATCATGCGGGAGAACACGTCGAAGATGAACGCGACGTAGACCCAGTCCCGGCGGGTCCCGACGTAGGTGAAGTCAGCGACCCACAGCTGGTTGGGCGCAGTGGCGGTGAAGTCGCCGGTCCACCAGGTCCTGGGACGCCGGCTCGGCGCCGGTCGGCGATCGTGGTGCGCACCCGCTTGCGCCCGCTGACGCCCTCGGCAGCCCTTGAGCCGCATCAGCCGCTCGACGGTGCAGCGCGCCACGTCGTGAGCCGCGCTGCCGCGCAGATACAGCCAGATCTTGCGCGCCCCGAAGACGTCGCGTCAGCTTCTGCTGGTCGCGCTGCGGCGATCATACCGCCACGATCTGCTCGGTCGCCGCGCCGCCGCGCGACGGCGGTCGCGTCGACGGCGTCGTAGTAGGTACTCGGGGCGATCTGCACCCGTGCTGCGACAGCACCGTGCAGATCGGCTCGACCCCGAACTCGCGCGCGGTAAGTCGGTCGATGAACTCCACTAGAACCGGTGTGGGCGGTCGAGCTCCGCCGCGAAGAAACTCGACGCCGCCTTGAGGATCTCGTTGGCCCGCCGCAACTCCGAGTTCTCCTTCTTCAACGCCCGGATCTCAGCGATCTCCTCGCTGGTCTTACCCGTACGGGCACCGCCGTCGATCTCGGCCTGCCTCACCCACTTGCGCAACGTCTCCGGCGATCCGATCCCCAACTTCGACGAGATCGAACGCAACGCCTGAGACTCGTTGACGTAGTCAGACCTGGACTCCACACACCATCCGCACCGCGCGCTGCCGCAACTCCAACCGATACCTCGTAGAACGTGACATGAGACTGCATCCTTCCAAGGAAATCAGTCTCCGGACATCCCGGGGCGGCTCAGTCGTCGTCTGAGTCGGGCGACGAGCCCGGCCCCCAAACAAAATGAGTCTCCAAACTACATCGGTGGTCCAGGGCTCAGGCGATGCCGGCCGACCCCGCGGAAACCCAGCCACGTGGCTTGGGTGGGGAGAGCCGGGCTGCGCCGGAGATCGTGGTCGGACTTTGGCCAGAACCATGGACAGCGCCCTTCTGGTCCTTGCCGGGGTCAGGGTCCGTTCCGCTTGGAAGTAAGTTCAAGGATCCGCCAGCCGAGTGCCGACGCCCCAAAGAAGACTCGTGCGTTGAGGTCGCCGGAGAACGCAACGGCGACCGCCATGGTCACAGCTAGCCCCAGACCGAGCAGGGCCAAGTCGGACGTTCTTGCCTTTGACCCCAAGACCACGATGGTTCCCAGCGTCAGCGCCGATGACTATGCCGCCCACAATCCATCCGCCCTCGACAAGGGCCTCCGGGCGAGGGTTCTGCATCAGAGAACTCTGAACCCGGACATCCAACTCCAGTTGCCGTATCCGATACCGTTCGGAAACTGCTGTATGATTGGCCGAGGTTCCGGAGAAGAAGGGCAGGCGAGCCTCGGTCGCCAGCGACGCGTCGCTAAGGGCACTGGAGACTTCGCATCTGGCTCAAGCCCACTGGCAATGCTATGAAGGCCAACGAAGCAGCCAGCGCGGCAGCGGCCACGGCCGCTCGGCGCCCCGACCGGCCAGCGAGGAGGATGACGCATGTCACCCCTAACACCGCTGCGAGCGCCGGGCCTCGGGAATCGAGTCGGAGAAGTGCTGCGAGGAGGATGAGCACCGAAGGCACCGCAACAGCGGCTCGGAGCCGAGCGTTGAACGACGAGCCAGACACATGCCACGAGGGCGGCGGCGACCACCCTCGCAGACCAGATGGGATTTGCCCCGAAGACAGCGGTGCGTCCGTCCATCACTTCTGCGCTCAGGAGCGTCGCGATGCCCAGGAAGACCCCAGACCCGTCAGGCTCCCTGCGAAGGCAAGGACATCCTGCGGACCTTGGAGAACCTGTCGGCCAGGGCTGTAATGAGACAGGACGTCGCGATCGCCGATATCCTTCTCGGCCCCGTACTCGGACTGAACCGGGGTGAGGAGGCTTGGGCAGTAGCACCACGAAAATAAGGCCCAGGGTCAACCAGAAGGACGGCCGCGAGAAAAGTCGCACGGCCAGCATCTCCCCGGCCGCTAGAAACACCACAGCACCGACTAGCAAAGCGGCAATCGCGGTTACTCGGAGAGGGGGAAGGGCGGTACCGGCGAAAAGCAGGGTGCAAGAGGCCCCCCCTGAAGGCGTGAGCCCAAGGCAGTCCAGCGCCGTCTCGCGATATGGCCACGCCATCACTCCCGGGGAATCGGGCCTCCCACTTGGAAGCACCGAGGAAATGATACCCACCAGGGGCGACAGAACGTCCTTGGACGACGTCTACGCACGTCCCGGGCCGCAAAGTGGCTACTCCTTACATGGCTCCGCTGGCCGGTGCGGCCGTGTCGGCGGTGAACGCAATAGATGGGCTCCTGCCGCTATGCGCCTCGCGGTCTGGTTACCGAGAGTTCCGGCGATCCGGGAGGGGCTGGCCGGAATAATCGCGATGATGGCTACGCCCGTTCGATCGCGGCTGATGGTCACTTCCGCCGCTGTTCTAGACTTCCGGTCGGATGTATCGGACAAGTGGATCCGCTGGAACTCGCTACTGTTCCCGGCTGAATGTGGTTCGGTCACTTGGTTCACCCGTAGCCCCGGCACTCTACCTCTGAGGGGCATTTGGAGTGATCGGCTGAAAGGCAAGGAGTTGTGCATGCTTGAGGCCAGAGCCGTTCGGCGGACGATCACGCCGGAGCGCCTACCTATCGAACTGGGTGGCTATGCCCAGGGCGAGAGGGCCTCCTCTATTGACTCCGACCTTGAGATGAACTGCGTGGCCCTGACAGATGGAGTCGAGACCGCAGTGATAGTCAGCCTGGATCTTCTGTACGTGACCCACGCTCTTCGTAAGGCTGTTCTCGCTGGGGTGGCCGACGCCGGAGTCGACGACTCCAGCCTGTTCATGGCCGCATCCCACACGCACTACGCTCCTGCGATCGATGAGACGAAGCCATTGCTTGGAACGCCCGACATCGGCTTCCGCGACCAGATGCTCAGCACCATTGTCGAGGCAATCCGAGACGCAGTCCTTCGCGCCCGAATCGGCCGTTGTCCTTGCGAGTGCCTATGGGCGCGTGGCCACAGGCGTCAATCGTCGGAGGGGGCGCGTGGTACGGATTGGCCGAGGTGGAGTTGAAGTCAACAAGACTGCGATGTGCCCCAATCCGAGCGGATCGACCGACCCCGTCGTTTCCGTTCTCGCACTTCGAGACGGGGATCGCGCACTCGCGTATATCTGGTCGGGAGCCTGCCACCCAACGGGGCTCGCGGAAGGTGACACCATCAGCGCTCACTGGCCGGGCGATGTGCGCGACGAACTCCGTCGGGTTGAGCGCGCAGGCCATGTGGGCAGCGAGCACGTTCCTGTCCTCTTCCTCCAGGGTTTCTCCGGAGACGTTCGGCCTCCGAGCGGGCACCCAAAAGGAGGCCGCGCAAAGACGCTCCTGCGCCGAATCCTGTCTGGCCCCACGTTCGAGCCGCTCGATCCCGCCGAATACTCGCAGTGGGCAGGCGCGGCTGCCAGTGGGATCGCCCGACTCGCACGCGACTGCGTTCCTCAGGCCGCCACGGCTTCAGTCAGTTTCGCCAGGGTTGAGTTGCCCGCATCGCAGTTCGCTACTGACGCTACCCACTTGCCCCCAGTCTCGTTCCATCGGGTCACGGTTGGCGGCGTTACTCTGGTCGGCGCATCAGCCGAACTGGTCAGCGGCTACGCAGTACATGTCCGTGCGATGGCTCCGGAGATGCACGTAATTCCTGTGGGATGCATCGACCACGTCATCGGCTACTGGCCCACCAACCAGATGTTTGAGGAGGGAGGCTATGAGGTGGTCGAGCACTGTCCGAGTTTCGGAATATCCGCCTGTAGTTCCGACATCGAGGAGTCGGTCTTGAAGCAGTTCGCGAGAATCCTGTCTGGCACGTGTAATCCACAGAGTGGCCACGCGATCGAGACGGAAGGCTCGTGACCCCTCCAGCCTCCTGTCTACCTCCCACAGTAGCCAGCTCGTCGTTGCGAGGATCACGAACAGGGCTTGGGCGGCACCCAAACCGGTCCAGCGGATTGCGCCCCCGTCAGATGCCCTGCGAACTATCAGCCAAGGGGAGTCTCGGTTCCTGTCGCGCAGGAGCACGGGCCTATTCGACGCACGTCGGAGGACTTCAGCGAGAGCAACGGCGGCCTTGTCCGACTCTGCCCCGATCTGCGGACACCACCTGACTACATCAACCTGGGGCGGCCGATACGCTTGGACTCGTGATTGACCAAATCGAAGCGGATCTACGCGCCTTGGGCCTGACAAGTGGTGATCACGTGCTCGTGCGCGCGGCCGCCAGCAAGTTGCGGCTGCAATCTGTCGAGGGTGGAGTCCGCCGTGACTCCGCTAGGGAACTGCTTGACGCCGCGCTGAAAGTCGTCGGCCCTGAAGGAACGGTGATAGCACTTACTTTCACGCCGAGTTCCTTGATGGCGATTGGTGCCAGCAGAATGGCCCCGTACAGTCTCGCTAGCCCTCCCGTGACTGGACACTTCGCAGGTCTTGTGGCAAGTCACCCTGAAGCACGACGGAGCACCCATCCAACCAACTCGTTCACCGCGATTGGGGCGGCCTCCGACAGCTTTGTCCGCTTTCATACACCAGACGCGCACGCGTTCAGGCCGATGGAGGATCTGGTTGCCTACGCTGGCAAGATGCTTCTAGTGGGGTGCATCGAATCGTCACCTGGATTCAGTACTGTGCACCTCGCACAGTTCCATCTAGGACTGAGCTCACGCTCCCTGCTCTCCAGACATGTGAGCAGCAGATACATTGAGCTTTGCTGGACATCTGAGGACGAACCTCGCAACAGACATCCCAGGTTGCTCGATGGGGTTCGGACGTCTATACGCGGAGTACCGTGCTCGGGGAATCCTCTCGGAAGGGACCGTCGCTGGAGCGGCCTCAATGCTAATCGAGGCGCCGGTCGCCTACACAACTGAGTACGAATGTCTCCGGCGCGATCCGACATGTGTGCTGTGCGAAGATCCGCAATGCATGCGATGCCGAGGAACCCTGACCTACAACAGAGCGGAATGGGCCAGTTATTGGGGGCGCACCGCGCCGAAGCAGATCAAGGCACGACTGAAAGCTCATCCGAAGTCTCCAGAACGCGGCCCACGATGAACAAGCGTTCCTTGAAACTAGGCGATAGCGTCGCGCTCCGTACTCAGGTCACAAGCCAGATGGTGAGTGAGTTCGCACACCTCAGCGGTGACCATAATCCGTTGCACCTGGACCAAGACTTTGCGGCACGGACTCGCTTTGGTAGATGCATCGTCCACGGTCTCCTGTTGGCTTCGTTCTACTCAAAACTCCTCGCTGAGGATCTACCAGGACCAGGAACGATCTATCTGTCGCAGTCGCTACACTTCCTCCGCCCCGTCTTCGTCGATTCAATGGTCACGACGTCGGTTGAACTAGTCAGCATCGAAACGGCAGAGGGTAAGCGGAGCTTCGACGTTCCACCACACTCGACAGCGGCAAGGAGGCCGTCTCTGGCGTGGCCGTCGTTCTGTATCGGTAACCTCCGGCGGGTTGACTCCACCCGGTACGATTAGCGACCCAAGGCCGGAGCGCGCCCGGTTGTCGGTTCATCCGGGTCATGAGCGCTGCGTACGTTCTTACGAGTCCACGCGAGATTCCCGGGCATTTCGGCGTGACCTCTGAGTGATCCGCGGATTTGTAGAGTCTTGCTCGGCCCGGCTTCGGGTCAGGAAGCTCGAGGATTCGATGTCGGCGAGGAAGAAGCATTCCCGGAGGAGACCGTTCGGAGGTTGTAGTGGACCGAATTCAAAGTCTCTTGACGCTTGGCTTTGGTCAGGATCTCGTCGGCTGATTTCGGTCCAGACGAAGGGGTGGCAGCGGTCGTTCCAGCCGTCGATGAAGGCGCGGATCTTGGCGTTGAGGTCTTTGACCGAGGTGAAGGAGCCGCGGTGGATGGCTTGGCGTTCGATGATCGAGAACCAGACCTCGACCAAGGTTCAGCCACGACCCTGAGGTCGGGGTGAAGTGCACATGGACGCGGGGATTCGCCGTCAGCCAGTCTCGGATCTCGACCCGTTTGTGCGCGGCGTAGTTGTCCATGACCAGGTGCAGTTCCTGATCGGGGTAGGCGCGTGCGACTTGCTTCAAGAACGCCAGGAACTCCTGGTGGCGGTGCCGTGGCTTGCAGGCGCCGGTCACCTTACCGGTGGCGATCTCCAACGCCGCGAACAATGTGGTGGTGCCGTGCCGTTTGTAGTCATGGGTGCGCCGCTCGACGCTGCCCTCACGCATCGGCAGCATCGGCTGGGTGCGGTCCAAGCGCTTGGATCTGGGACTTCTCGTCGATGCACAACACCACCGCGTTCTCCGGCGGCGCCAAGTACAAACCCACGACGTCGGTGACCTTGCCGACCAACTCCGGGTCAGTGGAGAACTTGAACGTCTGCGACCGGATGAGCAAGACCGATCTGCGCGCGCGCCCCATGTTCGCGCGCACCAAAGAGGCCATCGAGGCGCACCTGACCGTCGTGTTCGCCGCCCTGGCCGTGGCCCGCACCATTCAGCAACGCACCGGCCTCGCCCTACGCAACGTCATCCGTCAACTCCGCCCGCTGCGTTCCGCCACACTGGCCATCAACGGCGCCGAGCAGACCTTCCCACCCCAGATCCCACCCGAACAGCAGACCATCCTCGACGCCATCAACCGCGCCGAAGCCACGCACTAAGGAAATGAGCAAACACGGGGTGCTGCGACAGTACTTCCCCAAGGGAACGGACCTGTCGCGCTGGTCCGCCGAGGACCTCGAGGCCGTCGCTCACGCCCTAAACAACCGGCCCCGCAAGATCCTCGGCTGGAAGACGCCCGCCGGAGGTCTTCGACGAGCAACTACGCTCCCTTCAACAACCCGGTGTTGCAACGACCCGTTGAACTCGCCCAATACACGTCGTTCGCGTTCACCAACCGCCTGATCAACGCCGGGGTCGACGCCTCCGTCGGTTCGGTCGGTTAAGCGCTGGACAACGCGATGGCCGAATCGCAGATCGGGCTGTTCCAAACCGAACTGATCCGTCCCGAAGGCCCCTGGCGTGACTGCGAACACGTCGAAATCGAGACGTTGAACTGGGTCGACTGGTTCAACAACGACCGGCCCCACGAGTCCATCGACGATCTCACCCCGCAACATGTCGAGGACGTCCACTACGCTGCCCGCAACCGTCCCATCCCCACCGGATGAGACACAACCGAATGCCTCCGGACATCCCGGGGCGGCTCAGACCTGCGCACTAACTTGATAAGAGTCGGGTATTCGATCGTGGCGAGATCATTATCGTTGCTCTGATTATGGCGTTTGCTCCAGAGTGGAAGGACCCCTTGAAGTGGTCCAATGACCGTTCAACTCTCAGTCCTCGCGAGGCCGGAATCACAGATGCGATCCTTCACAGCGGGAGATGGGTAGTTGATCAGCACAGCCCTGTAGGTGCCCTTGAAGACGAAGAGGCTTCCGGCTGCGGCACCGACCACGCCGCACTGGCGCCGAGCAAGCGCCTCGATGTCCGCCAGTCGAGCCAGCTCCGCCGAGGATCGTCAGAGGGATGTCGATCATGGCCGCATCTCGGAGGCAAGTGCCAGGTCGTAGCCCTGCATCTGGCCGTCGCGATCGATGGAGTTGACGACAATCTCGCCGGCGCCGGCCTCCTGCATTTGCAGAGCCGCCTCAAACGGGACTCGTGCCTGGTGCCTCTTGGTGCCGTTTACTGGTGCGGCAACTCGTAGCCTCTTGCGAACGCAGCGCCGCTCGTTTCGTCGGCACATCGAGAGTGACCACAACGCTCTGGCGGCCGACCTCGTCGGCCGTTCGTGTCACCAGCGATGGGTCGGCGATAGCGGCGGAACTCATGGAGACCTTCTCGACGCCGAGGCCGACGATCCTCTTGGCCTGGTCGGGGCTGAGTTACTCCACCGCCGTAGCACAGGGGCATCCGACATTCCGCGGCCAGACGCGAGATCATCCGGTAGTCCGGCTCCGACGCCCTTCGCGGTGGCATCGATGTCGAGGACGATCAGTTCGTCGGCTTCCTTCTCGTTGAAGATCCGCACGGCGTTGATTGGGTCGCCGACGTACTTGGGGTCTGTCGAAGCCGACGGTCTTGACCAGACCGCCCTTGTGGACCAGCAGGCACGGGATGATGCGCGGGCGCAGCATGTCAGAGACTCGCGAAGTTCTTCAGGAGAGCGACGCCCCAGTGGTGGCTCTTCTCCGGATGGAACTGCACGCCGAAGACGTTGCTCGCGCTGCACCGCGCAGTCGAATGTGAAGCCGTAGTCCGCTGGTCGCGAGGACTGCGCGCGGTCGTGCACAGTCGAAGTAGTAGGAGTGGAGGAAGTAGAATCGGGCGTCGTCATCGAGTCCCGTGAACAGGGGCGTCCGATGGTGTCGGCCGCGACGTCGTTCCAGCCCATGTGCGGGGTAGCGGTAGGCTCGCCGCCGCTCGGGTGGCTGCGAAGCTCCTAACGTGCGCCGTCGATCCATCCCAGGCCGGGCAGCGACTCCTTCGTCGCTGCCGTTGGCCAGGATCTGCATCCCGACGCAAACACCGAGGATCGGGACTTCTTGCCTGCTCGACCAAGTCGCTCCAGGACTGGCTGCATGCCCGAGGCCTCGAGCAGCTCCATCGCGTGATCGAACGATCCGACGCCGGGCAGGATCACCTTGGTCGCGCCGCTGCAAGCTCCTCGGCGTCCGAGCCCGGGCCGCATTCGAAGCCCAGGCGCTCGAACATCGTTGAGGAAGGCCTGCGACGTTGCCCAGGCCGTAGTCGACGACGTGGATCATCGGAATGAGCCTCCTCTCGACGCCCAGTCCGGCGCAGCACGTCTGCACCCAAGTCCGATGAGCCACCGCTTGTTCTTGTAGTCGCGGTAGGTCTTGTTCTCGCCCTTCGAAGATCTCCTGCAGCTCGTCGACGGTCAGAGCCCAGCTTGCTGGCGACGTACTCGAACTCCTGGCTCGAGGAAGTGCTCATCCATTTCCGGGTGCGCCAGCCGCGCGATCGCGTCCTCGCGGGTCATCTGACCTGGTCATGATCAGGCTCGAGAAGTGCGCCTTGCGCTTGTCGAACCCGAACTTCCGCGGCAGCCAGAAGTCCTCGTAGAAGCGGGTGAAGCGCGACTCGTGGTGCTTGTGCTGAAACGGCTGCCAGCCGAACAGTCGCTGCAGTTCCTCCTCAGCCTCCTTCTTGACGTACGGAACCAGGTTCAGCGGCTTGCACGACCTTCATCCCGAGGAGCCGTCTGATAGAGCACCTTGTACATGAGGATGTCGACCAAGGGGAAACGTATCGAGGGGTCGCGTCCCGAATCTGCCTGTGGATGTCCAGGAATAAGCGTCTTGTCGATGCCTGGGTAGCCGCCCCACTCTTCTGGCTCGCGACAACACTCCGTGGAGTAGTTGGAGCCGGTCAGAACGTACTTCACCCCGTGCTTGTCGTGCGAACGTATAGAGGGCAGAGAAGAAGGCAGCATCTTGCACTAGATCCTGGTCGGGAATCTGAGACCTCAGGAAAGCCAACTTGCAGGTCCTTCACTTCCTCCCAGTTGACCACCTCCGTGTACAGGTCAAGCCCCAGCCCATCGACCAGCTTCTCGATGTTCGCCGACCGCCTGGTCCGTGTTCCAGCCGGCATCAACGTGGAACAGGAGGGGTCTGAGTCCCATCTTCTCCGTGGCCACATAGGTCGCGTAGGAACTGTCGAGGCCACCACTCAGGCCGATGATGCAGTCGAAATCCCGTCCTTGCCCTGCCGCTCTGATCTTTGAAGCCAGCTCACCCAGTTCTCTTTCGCCTCTGGAATCCGTGTGCCAGTTAGGTGCGATGACTGACGTGTAGTTGCGGCAGTAGTCACACACACCGTCGTTGTCGAACCGAATATTTGGGTCCGTCGTGTCCATGACGCATGTTTCGCATCGTTGGTAGTGGGTCGGGGTCAACGCCGTCATCAAGTCACCTCCCGCTCAAAGTCGAGTAGAACGTTCTGCGAATCCTATAGAGGAAAGGGTTCGTGCTGGACAGTGCGCGCAAGCGGTCAACCACTGCCACTCGGGATGTGAGCACTCCAAGCATGCTTCCTCGTCTGCGCATCCGCTCGCATCTCTGTTTGGCCCGGATCCGTTGGGTCTCCCCTTGGGTCAAGTCTGCGCGGTAATGCTCGAGAAACAGATCGAGGGCTACCATTCTCTCAGCGATTTTCCTGCTGTATTCCTCAAAGTCCTCGGTCATGTTCGCACTGGTGTTTCCGGCGTGCACCCTCCAGTCGCAGGCGATGACATCTGAGTGAACCACACAGACCTTGTGGAGATGGGTGGCTGCCAGAGCCATCCAGGTGTCCTCGCTGGGAAGCGACTCCGGCACGGGGAACACGGTGTCCACAGCCCTGCGATTCATCATGATGGATGCTCCGCTTGGATTGCCTAAACCGGGGGTCTTCGGGACGACCACTCCATTGAATTTCGGGTCGTCCGAAATAGTACGGATCTTGGCCAAACCTATGACCGCCCGCTCGTCGCCGAATGGACGGACGCTCTCGATACGTGCGCGCAAGCTGCCAGGGGGCATGACGTCATCACCGGCAAACAGGCACACGTACTCCGCTCGAGAAGCCGCGACCCCCAAGTTGAAGGCGCTGCATTTGCCCTCCCGTGGATTATGGAACAGCCTGAGGCGTTCGTCAGATCCCGCAAGTGCTCGCGCCACCTCCGTCGTCGCGTCTCGTGAATGGTCATCGACTAGGACCACTTCGACGTTCACGCCTTCTTGGTCGAGGATGCTGCGAAGAGCCTCGGCGAGGTAGGTCTCCTCGTCTCGCGCCGCAACCACCACTGAGCAGTTGACTTCACCGTTCATCCCCGTGGTCCTCCCCTTGCATGTCTTGAGTCAGTCAAGGAGCGCGAACCTCCCCCTCCTGTCCACACAATCACTCCCGAGGGCGCGCATTCGACGCCCCAGGCGCGGCCGAGCAACCTGCTCAATGATCGAGCGTCAATATGTTACCTCTTTGATTGCGCACACTCGGGGGGGTCGCCTGGGTCGGAGTGGGGTGTACCAAGGGTTGTAGACAGGTTCTCTCGACAGAGAGGATGCGTTCATGTCGGAACGACGTCGCAAGTTCAGTTCCCAGTTCAAGGCCGAGGCGGTGCAGCTGGTGTTGGAGACCGGCGGCCCGATCGCTGAGATCGCCCGCGAGCTGCCGATCAACGAGGGCACACTCGGGAACTGGGTGAGCCAGCCAACTGGCTGCTCACACGTAACCAGGTGCGCACGAAACCCGGGGCGGTTCACCCCGGGCGGCTCAGATTCCGCAACAGCCTCTAATCGGCGAACTCCGCGAACCTTGGCGCCAAGCGTTCGCTTTCCCGGGTCGTGATGTGTGTCGCGTCCCGATAGCGAGAAACGCCTTGACGAATGGTTGAGCAGTGGTCCTCGGTGCAGAACTCATCTTGGAGATCGAGTACATCAGCCCCTGCTTCCTGTGCCACACGATCGAGGGCTGATCGCGTGGGGCCTTGGATCTGGGCAATGGCGAGCAAGTGGACCGTGCGGTCGCAGAGCCCAAGGGCGAATGGAACCACCCCACAACCAGTCGGCTCCCAGATCGGGGGAGGGTTTCTGTATGTCGGAATCGTCTGCACAAGGTGCACCTGCTGTCCTGAATGCTCAAGGACTCGCACAGTTCGGCGCATGGCTACCTCCATGACCTCTAGCTTGTCATCTTGATCACGGAGAACCGTGTCCGGACGCGTTCGCAAACCGGTGGCCGGGTCCCACCAGTACTGGTCAATTCGCGGCAATGAAAACGTCACCGGGGGGGGCGGTGCGAAGCCACCGGACAACCTCCTCCGCGTACTGTTGGCAGTGATCGAAGGCTGTCGATGGGATCGGGTCAGAGACGAACTCACTCTTCGTGGCTGCAACAGTTAAATCTAACCCGTCGACCAACGGGCAT
Source organism: Candidatus Nanopelagicales bacterium (assembly GCA_037045355.1). Classification (NCBI taxonomy): domain Bacteria; kingdom Bacillati; phylum Actinomycetota; class Actinomycetes; order Candidatus Nanopelagicales; species Candidatus Nanopelagicales bacterium. Next base: position 15,238 of record JBAOHO010000002.1, read on the forward strand.
GAGGAGCCGGTAAATATCCAGACTGGGCGATTCAGGATTGCTCCAGCCCCAATAGCGGCTTCCGAGAACTGCTCCGCATTGGAGTCCCCGACCAGGTAGATGGGGCGTCCCCGTGCATCTGCATTCCACTCACACCCGGAAATTGCCTGTCGGTCGAAGGCCTGGGAGATGTGGCAGCCGCGAACCCTCCCGGCGTGCTCCTCAACTCGGTCGTGAGCGGCGTCCTTGAGGCCCTCCGGCGACCAGCCCATCGGGCCCGCTATCCCCACCACACCCGCAATGGTCAACGGGACGGCCAGAGTCACCGCCACAAGCATTGCGAAGCGTCGCCCACGAAGACTAGTGAGCGCCCGTATGGGCTGTTCTACCCAGCGGTAGGAGGCAACTGCTGGAATCAAAGAGGCGACCGCGGCCAGCACCAGAGCAAGCCCACTACTCGGCCACAGAATCCGCGCAAAGACGACAAAAGGCCAGTGCCAGAGGTAAAGGGAGTAAGACCAATCACCCACTCTCACCAACGGTCGAGTTGCGAGAAGCCGGCTGCCCCCGTTAGCAGGCTGCTTTCCAGCGGCCAGCAGAAGCAGGGTCCCACCCACTGGCAGGAGGGTCCATGGACCAGGGACCTGTGAGGTTCCAGCAATGACCCAGAGCGATAGCGCCAGCATGGCAAACCCAATGAGCGCCATCGCAGTCGCGACTTGCCGCGAAGGGGTGGCAACACTCCATGCCAGGGTCAACAGCGCCCCAGCGGCGAACTCCCAAAACCGCGTGAACGGACTATAGAAGCCGAACAGGTACTCCGCTTCGCCAAGCCCCGAGACTTCCTGCCCAATAATCGCGAGGGCGAATGAGAAGGCCGCGACGATCGCCACGAGGAGAATCGCGGACCCCACAGGCCGCTGCAACCGGCGACCTGTGAGCCATCCGATGAGCAACAGGGCGGGAAAGGCGAGATAGAACTGTTCTTCAACGGATAGCGACCAGGTATTGAGGAGTGGGTTCGTTTCGGCAGGGGCATCGAAGTACTGCCCCGTGCTCCCGGCAATTACGAAGTTTGCCGCCAGTAGCATCGCCCCGACGGCTGTCTTTGCTGCGATCTGCTGAGGACCAAAAGGCGACAACATGAGGGCGCTCAGCAGCATGGTCACGCTTACGGTGAGCGCCAATGCCGGAGTCAGGCGCTTGAACCGGCGAGCATAGAACGCGCCGAACCGAATGCCGCCGGTCGCGAGCCACTCTCGGCGGAGCATACCCGTGATGACGAAGCCGGAGATTACGAAGAAGACATCAACACCAACAAAACCGCCAGGCAGAGGGAGACCCGCGTGGAACGCAACCACCATCAAGACCGCGACAGCTCTCAGTCCCTGAACGTCGAGTCTGCGGTTCTTTGCGCCCTCCCCATGGCGAACCGACGGGGCACCCGTGAGAGCGACAGCTCTGACCGCATCGGCCATTGATCCACCTCCCCGCTGCTGAGTGTTCAAGAGTACGGCGCCGAGGGTCCACCTTAGGCCGAACACCTCCGCTGCGATGCGCGGCCCTTGACCGGCAGGACGCATGTCCGCGTTGCTTTGACCGACCAGTCCCGAAGTGAATCGCCCTGGGTTGTTTGGAGGCTCCTGACCTTGGAAACGAGGATGGAGTTATGCCGAAGGAACAGACACCGGGGAAGCCGACGACGCGTCGCTACACCGCCGGAGGAGAAGGCCGCAGGCGGTGCGGCTGGTGCGGACGCTGCGGGCGGAGTTGGGCACCGACCAGGGCACGGTGCAGCGGGTCGCCGCGCAGCTCGGGTACGGCGTCGAGTCGGTGCGCGTCGTGGGTGCGCCAGGCCGATATCGACGATGGTCACGTCGCCGGGGTGACGCACTGCGGAGGCGGCGCGGATCAAGGCAGTTGGAGCAGGAGAACCGGGAGCTTGCGCCGCGCCAACGAAATCCTGAAGCGGGCAGCCCAGTTTCTTCGGGGCGGAGCTCGACCGCCAACACAAGAAGTAGTCGGCGTTCATCGACGCCAACCGCGAGCGAGTTCGGAGTCGAGCCCATCTGCCGCGGTCGCTGCAGGTGGCTCCGAGCACGTACTACGCCGCCAAGGACCGCGACGCCGTCGCCGCGGGCGCACCGCGACGCGGCGATGACCTGGTGTCTGACGCGAGCTGTGGGAGGCGAACTACCGCGTCTACGGGGCCCGCAAGCTGTGGAAAGCCGCCCGCCGGGCCGGCCACGACGTCGGCCGTGATCAGGTGGCCCGGCTGATGCGCGCGGCCGGCATCGAGGGGGTGCGGCGCGCGCAAACGGGTCACGCACCACCAAGCCCGACCCAGCCGCCGCCCGGCACCCGGATCTGGTGAAGCGGGAGTTCACCGCGACCGCACCGAACCAGTTGTGGGTCACCGATCTGACGTTCGTGCCGACGTGGGCCGGGGTGGCCTACGTGTGCTTCATCGTCGACGCGTACTCAGCGGATGATCGTGGGCTGGCGGGTCGCCTCGCCACATGCGCACTCAGATGGTCCTCGACGCGATCGAGATGGCCCGCTGGTCACGCGGCACCCAGCTGCCCGGGCTGCGGTGTCACTCGGATGCGGGCAGTCAATTCACGTCCGTGCGCTACGGCGAACGTCTCGCCGAGATCGGGGCGGTCCCCTCGATCGGAACTGTCGGCGATTGCCTGTTAACCGGCTAATCGGGGGTTGGCTGCAGCGTTGACCGTGTGCGAGCACGCCGAGGGGTATTGGATTTCGCTGCCTGATGGGCGTAGTGCTGGAGGCATGGACCACGGTCATGTCTGGCTCAGAAGCAGTGGCTCGGGGTGGCGGCTGGAGGGGGACGATCCGCCGCTTCTCGTTGAGGCGAATGAGTACTTGCGGTATCTGGCGGATCGCAACTATTCGCCGAGGACGATCCGGACCTACGGGTACGGGCTGCAGGCGTTTTTCCGTTGGCTGGTTGCTGTCGAACTGACCGTGTCCATCGTGAACACCCAGGACGTGTTGGCGTTCCTGACGGCCTGTCGGCAGGAGATCGTGCGGGGTCGTGGCGGACCGAACGTGGTCGACATGCGGGGCAGGCGAACCGATTTGCTGGCACCTGCCACGGTGAATCTGCGGCTGGCAGCGGTCAGTGGCCTGTACGAGTTTCTGGCCATGCGTGATCCGTCGTTTGTGTCTCCGATCCCCAAGGGCCGCGCCAGTTCCTGGTTCGCCGCTGGTGAGCGCACCGGTCTGCTGGCTCACACGAAACGCCGTCCCGCACCCCGCTCCCGGCTGCGACTGCGCACCCCCCAGCGGCTGCCGCGAGCGTTGTCCCCGGTCGAGGTCGCTGCCTTGCTGGGTGATTTGCGCTCGACCCGTGATCTGGCCATGGCCGGTTTGATGTTGTACTGCGGGCTGCGATCCTGCGAAGTGCTGGCGCTGCGCGTGGTTGATGTCGATATCGGCGGCCGTTGGCTGCTGATCCAGGGCAAGGGCGGCAAGGAACGCCGCGTGCCACTGGACGGCGACATCGCCGCGGTCATCAACACGTACCTGTTGGTGGAGCGCCCCGACACTGAGGCACCGGAACTGTTCGTAGTGGCCAAGGGCCCCACTCGCGGTCAGCCGCTGACGGCGGCTGGGTTGCGTGCGGTGTTCCGCTACCACCGCAGTGTGACCGGGGTGACCGCCGGGGCTCCGCATGCCTTGCGCCATACCTTCGGGACCGCTCTCGCCGAAGCCGGTGTCGACCTGGCAGTGATGCAGGCACTGCTGGGCCATGCCCACGTCGACACCACCGCCCGCTACATCCATCTTGCCCCGACTCATGTGAAGGCCCAATACGATGCTGCCCGCACCCGGCAACGCCGCCAGTCGTAGTCCCTTGGCCGTATCCCGCCAGCCGGTGGCCGAGGCGCCGGAGCTGGTGCTGGCTGCCTACCACGCCCACCAGCAGGTCACCGGCCGCGGCAACCCGGCCTACGACTGGGCTGCACGAGCGTTCCTGCGGCGCTGGCCTGCGGTGCGGTCGTGGGAGAGCGAGCCGCTGCCCGTCCAGTTGGCGGCCAACGCGTCCATGCGACCGTTCATCACGTTCCTGCTGGTTACCGGCCGCCTGCATCCGGGGTGGGACTACCTGGTGCACCGGAAGTTTTCCTCGATCTGGCGTGACGTGCGCGGCACTGCGATCGGCGGCGACCTCGAGGCGTTCATCGTCACCGCGCGATCGGCCGGCTACACCGAGCGGGTCGCCTCGGCGATGGCCTCACAGGTGATGGCCCGGGTGTTGTTCGCCACCGGGAAACGGCTGCCGCAGGTCACCCACGCCGACTTCGACGCCCTCACCGCGGCAGGAGTCGAACGGCAGGCTCAAACCGGTCGAACCTGGAAGCATTACCGGGCCACCTCGACCGCGACCAGGACCGTGTTGTTCCACATGGGGATCTTGCCCGTCCTGCCGCAGACCTTCGAGCAGCGGTGGCCGTTCGCCCGTCGGATGGCGTCAGTCCCCGAGCCGATGCACTCGATCCTGGTCCGCTACCTGCAGGCCAAATCGGTGACCTGCAGACCGAACACCGTGTCCGGCCTAGTGGACCGAATTCAAAGTCTCTTGACGCTTGGCTTTGGTCAGGATCTCGGTCGGCTGTCTTGGTCCAGATGAAGGGGTGGCAGCGGTCGTTCCAGCCGTCGATGAAGGCGCGGATCTTGGCGTTGAGCTCTTTGACTGAGGTGAAGGAGCCGCGGTGGATGGCTTGGCGTTCGATGATCGAGAACCAGACCTCGACCAAGGTTCAGCCACGAGCCCGAGGTCGGCGTGAAGTGCACGTGGATGCGGGGGTTCGCCGTCCAGCCAGTCTGCGGATCTCGATGTGTTTGTGCGCGGCGTAGTTGTCCATGACCAGGTGCAAGTTCCTGGTCGGGGTAGGCGCGGGCGACTTGCTTCAAGAACGCCAGGAACTCCTGGTGCCGGTGCCGTGCGCTTGCAGGCGCCGGTCACCTGTGCCGGTGGCGATGTCCAAGGCGGCGAACAACGTGGTGGTGCCGTGCCGCTGGTAGTCGTGGGTGCGCCGCTCGACGCTGCCCACCCGCATCGGCAGCATCGGCTGGGTGCGGTCCAAGCGCTTGGATCTGGGACTTCTCGTCGATGCACAACACGATCGCGTTCTCCGGCGGCGCCAAGTACAGCCCCACGACGTCGGTGACCTTGCCGACCAGCTCCGGGTCAGTGGAGAACTTGAACGTCTGCGACCGCCACGGCTGCACCCGATGCTCGCGCCACACGTCCAGCACCGCCGTGGCGCTGACCTCGCAGGCGGCGCGCCAGCAACCGCGACGACCAGTGCGTGACCCCCAGCGATTTCGGCGGCGGCTCCAACGTGGCCGCCAACACCTTGGCTCGGTCCACCGTGCGCGGCTTGCCCCGACCGCGGCGCATCACCGAAGCCCGTCGACACCCGACTGCCTCGTAGCGGCTGCCGCCAGGCTGATCACCGTCGGACGCGACACCGCCAACCGACGCGGCGATGCTGGTATTCGACTCACCATCGGCCGCCGCCAACACGATCCTCGCCCGCTGGGCCAAACCAGCGCGAATCGACGACGACCGAGTCCACGACGCCAAGACATCGACATCGCCAGGACGCAGTACCAACGCAGCAGCAGGATGAGCAGGCATCCCCCATCATCACGGACAACCAAGCGTAAAGAAACTAGGCGCGCAGGGCACTAGCTACCCGCTTGGCACACTTCGGCACGACCGTGGCGGCGCTGGACCCCACCGCGACCCCGGCCACCATGGACAGTGTTCACCACATCGAACCCTGGCTGGTCGGCCTCACCCACGCACCAAACACCAAGACCGGCGGCATCTTGTCCGACCGCGGAGCAGGCGCGCCGGATCCTGGCCGTCGGCGAACTTCTTCTCCGACATCAGCGAATGGGACTGGCCCGAAGCTCCCAGCCCGGCGGTTGCTCTACTCCTCCGACAACCCGCGACTTCCCCAGCCGCTGCCCAGGTTCCTGCCTCCCGACGCCGACCGCCGCCTCACCGAGGCACTGCAGACCAGCCCACCAGCGTCTGGCCGCCGACGCGCTGCTACTGCAACGCGCCTGCGGGCTGCGAATCGGTGAACTACTCGACCTGGAACTCGACGCCGTCATCGATACCCCGCAAGCCGGTTCCTGGCTGAAAGTGCCGCTGGGCAAACTCGACACCGAACGCATGGTCCCCATCGATGACGAGATCGTCTCACCTGATCGATCGGATCACCGCGACCCGCAGCCCAGGACGGCCCATCCCGCACCCCCGCACCGGCCGACCCGCCGACTTCCTGTTCACCGCCCACGGACACCGCCTCGGGCCAAAGCGGGCTACGCGTGGAGCTGCGCCGGGCCGCGACCGACGGCTGGGATCGGCCACGTCACCCCGCACCAACTGCGCCACACCTACGCCACCGCCCTGGTCAACGCCGGGGTGTCCCTGCAAGCCCTCATGGCGATCCTCGGGCATGTCTCCGCCGAGATGAGCCTGCGCTACGGGCACCTATTCGACACCACCATCCGCACCGAATACGAACGCGCCCTCGACCTGGCCAAGACCCGCATCGGCGCCCTGCCCACAAACCAGCGCTTGCTACCACGGACCGCCACCACGGCACGGCCTGGACCGACCACCCCGACCATCAAGACCGCGCTGGCCGGCGGCTACTGCCTGCGCGCACCGGCCCAGGGAGCCTGCACCTACGCCAACATCTGCGAGCACTGCCCCAGCTTCCACACCGAAGCCGAGACACGCCACGTCCTCACCGCGTCAACGCGACACCAGCCGCAAGCCCTCGCCGACGACGCCACCGCACGGGGATGGGACACCGAAACCGAACGTCACCTACGACTCATCACCCAGACTCAACAACCTACATCGACAACGCCGCGACACGCCCGAACACCATGTGAGCGAAACAGCGCCAACAGTGGCCCAAACGATTCCCACAGGCCCCGATTAGCCGGTTAAAGCTTCGATAACGCGTTGGCCGAGTCCGTGAACGGCTACTACAAGGCCGAACTGATCCGCGGTCCCGCCCACGGCGGGCCGTGGAAGACCATCGACGACGTCGAACTGGCGACCCTGGGCTGGGTGCACTGGCACAACACCAGCCGCCTGCACGGCTACCTGAATGACCAACCGCCAGCGGAGTTCGAAACCGCGTTCTACGCTGCCAACAACGCCAGACAAGGAGCTGGTGGAAATCAAATAGCCCGAGCCTCCATCAGACCCAGTGCGACTCACCTCGTAGAACGTGACATGAGACTGCATCCTTCCAAGGAAATCAGTCTCCGGACATCCCGGGGCGGCTCAGGCGTCGGGGTGGGTGTCGTTATGTTATCGCGCTTAACGAAGAGCCTCCGTGGTTTGTCAGACCGGCCGGCGCGGGCACAGCGCGCGAGCTCTGCCGGACGCCAACGTTTCCAAAGAACACGGTGTTGCCGATCAACCGACGGAGGAGATTCAGCCCGGCCGCCGCGGATCCAGGGCGCTGGGCTAGACGACGTGGCAGTAGTATCCTCTAGGTTCTGGCGGAGGCGGGGGTACATGGCAGGCATAGGGCGCAAGCATGAGCCTGCCGCGGGGACGGGAGCACCCTGCTCGGAAAGCGCCAACCACACCGGCTTGCACTACTGAAGTCAGTACTTCCCGCCTGAGGTCTACCCGCAAACGCTCTCGCGGGTGGCCGAGAGCCTGCGCGAGTCTGGATTCGACGTTCACGTCTCCACCAGTGTCCCCAATCACCCGACCGGCGTGACCGCAACCCGGATATCGGGCGTCGCGGGGTTGCCGAGAGACCATTCAGGGGTTCCGCGTCACCCGATCCCCGGTGTACCCGAGCCACGACCACCACGCCCTGGGGCGGATCGCCAACTACGTCTCGTTTGCGGCTGGATCCTCCTGGGCCGGAAGACGGGTCCTGTCGACTGCAGACGTTTCGCTCGTCTGGGCAACCCCCGCAACAGCCGGGCTGCCGGCGTTGATCGCCGCTGTGCGTTATGGGACGCCATATGTGCTGTGGGTACAGGACCTTTGGCCCGACTCCGTGTTTGCCACTCAGTTCCTCACCCACCCGGCTGTGCGGCGAGTTGCCGAGACTGGCCTGAACCCCTACCTCCACGCGCTTTACTCGAGAGCGGCGCACGTCGTAGCAATTACGCCAGGGATGCGCGGAACGCTGGTCGAGCGTGGGGTCCGTGAGTCCAAGACGAGCGTGGTCTACAACTGGGTCGATGAAAGCGTGATGAGACCTGCGCGACCCAATGGCCGCTTGCGCGCTGCCGCCGGGATCCCGGAGGGTGGCTTCGTGATGGTGTTCGCGGGGAATATGGGGACGGGACAACGCCTCGGTGATTGGGTCGCAGCCATGGCTCTCCTGAAGGACGTCGCAGATACGCATCTAGTCTTCTTGGGGCGACGGGCTCCGACCGACCGCGATTGCAGGCGCAGGCGGCGGATCTGGGATTGGAGTCGGTGCACTTCGTTGACCCGGTCTCGATAGGGGAAGTGTCCGAGATGGTTGCCGATGCCGACGCGTCAGTGCTCTCCCTGGCGGACGAGCCGTTATTCCGAATCACGATGCCGAGCAAGACCCAAGCGGCCCTTGCGCAGGGAAAGGCGATCATCTGTTCAGCGCCGGGGGAGACGAGCGAAACAGTCAGGGCTTCCGGGGCAGGATGGTTGGCTGCGCCAGCGGACGTCGGCTCGATCGCCCACACTATCCGCGAGGCCCGGGGCTGCCAGCCCAGACGAGACTGCACGACGCGGCGAAGCGGGCCGCCACTACTACATGGCCAACATGAGCCGCGCCGTTGGTGCGGGCCGGTTGGCCAGCATCCTCAGAACCGCGATGGCTGAGGGGAAGCATTCGCGATGATCGTCGCCGTCACGGGAGCCGATGGCTTCATCGGCACGCATCTCTGCGAAGCCCTGGAGCGTGGGGGCTTCTCCGTCCATCGGCTGCAACGGGCATCCTCCCTGCAGGCGCCGGCCCTGGATTTGGCTGCCCCGGTTGCCGATTGGCAGGCAGCACTCGACGGATCGGATGTTGTCGTCAACCTGGCTGGGTTGGCGCATGATGTGCGCGGCCAGACGCCGGAGCAGGTCGACGAGTACCTGGCCGTCAACGCGCACGGGGCAGCCCGCGTCGCCTCTGCGGCCGCCTCGATCGGCGCCCAGCGGTTCATCCAAATAAGCACGATCAAGGTGTTGGGAGAAACCCCGCGTGACGGAATCCGGTTTCGTGAGGGCGACCCACTTGCCCCAGTGGGCGTGTACGCCGTATCGAAAGCCAGGGGTGAGGAACTGATCCGCAGCCAGCTGGCCGGTCGAACGGACTGCGTCGTCGTCCGACTCCCCCTCGTGTTCGGAACGCCATTCAAGGGGAACCTCGCCGTTTTGGAGAAGGCGATTAGGCGCGGGATACCCCTCCCACTGGGCCATTCGAGCATCGGAGCTCGTACCTACGTTCAGATGGGTGAACTAACGGATCTGATCCTCAAAGTGATCCGGCACAGCGAGCCCCTTCCCCCCATCCTGCACGCTCGGTCTACCCCTGACCTCACAGCTGCGGAGGTCGCACGCCTAGTCGGCCGAGAGATCGGTCGGCAGCCACGCATTGTCTCGGTTCCGTCGAGCGCCCTCAAGCGTCTCGCCAAAGCAGCCGGCAAGCCGGAGTTGGCCTCAAAGATCTGCGACTCAATGCTGGTCTCTGACGACGAGACTCGCCAGGCGCTGGGGATCTGATCGGCTTTCGTGACCGCAGCCTGGAAGCCCAGGGCGCGGACAACGTCAACCGCTGACGCCTTGGTTCGTAAGCCTGGGGGTTGATGAGTAGAGGGCAAGAACTACGAAAGCGGCAAAGGTGCCGAGCCAGATGAGCCCAGCCCCATACCCCCACCAGACCAGTGCCACCACCAGCACCTGTATTCCTGCCACCGCAAGTGCTACAACCGAGTGGCTACGTCCTCTTACCGTGAGCTGCTGATAAGTGTGTTCTCGATGGGCCTCGGTTAGTGGCGCTTTTCGTCGGTATCGCCGGATTAGCGTCACCCCTGTGTCAGCCAAGTAGACCGCGCACGGGGCCACAGCCAACGTCAGTGGCACGCCCGCCGCCCAGACGATCCATCCCAGCGACGCGATAACGAAGCCCAGTGAATAGGAGCCAACGTCTCCGAGGAAAACCTTCGCCTTGGAGATGTTGAAGGGCAGGAACGACGCGGATGCCCCAGCCAGTGCGGCTCCAATCACGACTGCCGAGCCGGAGTCGTAGGCAAGGCCCATCAGCGCGTATGAAGTCCCAGCGACGAGTCCGGTAAGCCCTGAGATCCCATTGATCCCGTCCATGAAGTTGAAGGCGTTGACGTATGCGGCTATCCATCCGGCCACTGCCGGGACTGCGAGGATCAGGGGAGCGGGCTGCCGAGGAACAGCCCGGCCAACGCACCCACCGCAAGCAGGACCGCCAGACGAAACTTGGCACTCAGCCCCCGCAGGTCGTCGGTGAGGCCGACCGCCCCAAGGACCAATGCCCCGACAAGGACGACCGCCACATCCCAGCCACCCTCGCGCCCGAAGATGAGACCCGCACCGAAGGCAGCGACCACGGCAATCCCCCCACCTCGCGGTGTGCCCACGAGTATGGCTCGAACGGGAATTTGGGATATCCATTATCCCCCGACGCTTCAGCCACACGATGAGCGGCGGTTGCAGCGTCAGGCCCACGATGAGGCTCGTTAGCAGGGTCCCGCCGACTATCACGTCGCGGCGCACCTCCCGCTGAGCGTGACGTTCGGCCCGCGCCCCAGCCGAGGAGCTCGGCCCTCCACCGCCCCATCGAATCCTCACCGATTCTCCCTGCTGAGCGGTCTCGGCGATCGTCATCTTCTGGAGGATCCTGCTCAACACGATCCGGACCTTCTGCCTGAATGGATGGTGGTCTTCTCATTCCGTGAACGCCCAGAGGATGCTAACTCATCTTTACCGCCACAGGTCAAGCCGACAGAATCGCCCACGACGGCGAGTCGCCTGACCTGAACCGGACCTGGCTCTACGCGGCTGGAAGGTAATCGGAGCAACGGAACCTCGAACAAGGCGGCACTACTGACGGCCACGAGTCTGTGACAGCGCCTCGGCAGCGGTGGAACCGTCCGCCTCCTTGGGGCGGTCGTCGGGCTTCGCCTGCCTCGCAGGCTGTGCGTAGCCGCCGTAGCCATACCCATATTCATCACCACGGCGTTTGGTGGGAGCGAAGTTCAGAACCGTTCCCAGTAGGCGGGCGTCGACTTGCTGCAGCGAGTCAAGCGATTTGGCGACCATGATCAGCAGTCGTCTTGCCTTGTGTCGCACCACCAAGATCGCTCCATCAGCGACTGGCCGCCGTGATACTCGCGTCGGCCACCAGAAGCAAAGGTGCGGTGTCGAGGATGACAGCGTCGAAATCAGTTCGAAGTTCATTCAGGGTCTGGTGCATGTGATCCGATGCCAGCAGTTCCGATGGGTTCGGCGGTATGGAGCCACTAGGCAGCAGCGTCAACAAGTTGCGATTCCAGGGCAGCACAGCTTCTTGGAAGTGAATCTTCCCCCGCCAAAACGTCCGTGAAGGGCCAATGGACGACTCTACCCCGAGGTATTCTGCCACTCTCGGTCGACGCAGATCCGCTTCGACCAGGCAGATGCGAAGCCCGGACTGGGCCATGGATATCGCCAAATTGCAGGCTGTCGTGCTCTTGCCCTCTCCGGCGACTGGAACGATGTGACTGCCAAGACCTTCGGTGGATCACCAACGTCGACGTACTGCAGGTTCGGTCCGGATCTGACGAAAAGACTCGGACCGGGCAGCCTGTTGATCCAAGGCTGAAAGCGGTTCTATCTCGGCATTCGCGTCAAAGTTGACAACGCCGAGGGGGGTCGACCCAGAGATCTGGATAAGGTCACTGGCTGCCTTGACAGACGTGTCCAACCGGTCGCGCAGGACGGCGGCTCCGATGCCAGCCGCAAGCCCCAGGATCAGAGCCAGTCCTAACGTTGCCGCTTTGTTAGGCGAATACGGGTCCGGTGGCGCCACCGCAGGACTGACGATGCTTACTTTGAGCGGTGACCCGAGTTTCGGATCGGTCGTCTCGAGGTTCTGAATCGCAGCAGCGAGGTTCTGAGCGATTGAGTTGGCGATGGCGGCAGCCTGGGCGGGGTCCGCGTCAGCCGCTGAGACCTCAAGAAGCACAGTCTGGACAGGATTCACCGCCGTGACTTCCTCTGCGAGATCCTGTGGCGTCGTGGGCAAGCCCAATTCCTTGATGACCGGGTCGAGCACTTCGGGGCTGGAGACTAACTGCGCATAAGTCGCCACCCTCTGCTGGGCAAACACGGCGGCCTGGAACTGCTCGCCAGCCTGGCGGTCCCCGGAAGTGGCAGCACTTGAGACGAACAGTTGGGCGCTGGCCTTGTACATCGGTGTGTTCAGCAGAATCCAACCGACCGCCACTAGCAGTGCGATGAGGAGCGACCCGGCCACCAAGAACCACTGATGCCTGACCGACCCAATTACATTACGAAACTCCACGATACCTACCTGCTTCATGGTGCTTATCGCACCTAGGACCTGATGCCCCCCTGATCACGTGGGAGCTGAACGCACAGTCCGGCTCGCGCGGAGGATAGGATTCCCCCGAGCCAGCGGCCACCGATAATAGCATTACCCCTACCGTGTCACGCCCGAGTTCAGTCCCAGTCCCTGCGGGGTGGTATGGCAGGCCAAGCAGAGGTGGCAGAGAACTCCCACAATCCCAGCGTTGAAGGGCATTTCTGCGTTACCGCGCCGCACCAACCCCAAAGATCATCGGTGCATCAGGGCACAACCGTCAACCACGACGGGGGCAGTACGAGTGGGCGGCGTCTGGGCTATAGATTGATGACGTACTTGACGGCCACTTGGATCCTCTGGAGGGGACGGCACACCCGATGATACCCAGTACGAGATCAGCGCCACTGAAGTCCACTGTCCTCAGCGCCGGTGATCGGCATGTAGCGGCGCATGAGCAACGCGAGATCCCTGATTCCACCGTAACTCGCAATGGGAACCATGCTGACTTGGTCACATTCTCCTCTCGTGACCGATATCGTGACAGTTCATGACGCGCATAGGTAGTGGCTCTGCTCCACTCTGGCCCCGGACCTGGGCGTTCGTTACGCGGCTTCCCGTTCGAGTCGCCGCGGTGAGCACTGCGATGCTGATGGCTCTCCTTTGTTGGGCCTTTGCCTCGCCGGTGGCCTCGGCCCCCGATGACGACTTCCACATCGCCAATGTGTACTGCCTACATGACGCGGCATCTTGCGCGCCTGGCCGACAGAGCGACCCTTACCCTGCTTTGTTCGGGGGGATCCAGGTTGGTACGCGCCCAACGCAGCCCTCCCTGCGGACTGCCTAAGTGACGAGGACCCAGACAGCAACCGTCCTCAAGCACCGGACGACATCACTTACTACCCACCTGGGTACTACCGACTGTTATCAATATTCACTCAAGATACAATCCAGAGAATCCGTCGCGGCTTGGCGAGTGGCTGTAGCCGTTCTCACACTCTTGATGGCTTTGGCCTCTATCGCTCTGAGTCTCCCATTGTGGCGCCGACCATTGACTGTTGCGTGGATGGTTTCGTCGGTCCCGCTGGGAATGTTCCTTCTCTCGTCACACAATCCCTCTGCCGTGGCAATCGTCGGCGCCGCGACCGTTGTCGGTCCCGGCGTGGCAATACTGGACCACCGAACAGACAACTCCCGAACCGTGCTCACGGTTTTGCTGATTGGCTTCAGTTTGTTCTTGATGGTTGGCGGAAGGACCGAGGGTTTGCTTTTTGTGGCCATCAGCGCCGCCCTGATTCTCCTTCTCGGACTTAGGCGTCTGTCCGTCACAACCGCTGCTGTGAGTGCGGTCCTTATTCTTGCTCTCGCCCTAGTTTCATGGCTCGCTTTACCATCTCTATTTGCGAAGATAGGTGCCCTTGGCCTCGACGCTGCGGAATACGGGTACGCGTCAAGATTTTTGGGACGGCCTGGCGCGTTCGGCGGGAATGCCTGACCGGCTCGTACACCTCTCCCCTCGGCTGGCTCGATATCGCAATGCCCGAGTTAGTTACGGTAGCCGCTGGGGCTAGGCCTTCTGGGGTGCCATCATGCTTGGACTCGCCGCGATCAGTTGGCGCAAGACCGTAGCCATCGCAGTAGCGGCTGCGGCCATGCTTGGGATCTCAATCACTGCGTTTGTCGCCGCAGGATACGCTGGGCAAACTGCGTTACCATTTGCCCTTAATCTACCTGCTCAGTCATCGCTGTACTGGCTCCCGTCGGTCGCCGGTCCTGCCAGCTCTGGGGTCACGCCCAGTGGTGGGCCTTGTGCACATCCTTGGTGGTCGCGAATTGCGGTCTGCACTGCTATACGTAACCGTGCGTTACGTCAGCGGTATCAGCGCAGGTACTGCCTCGCCCCTGGCGCTAGCCGGAGTAGGGACACCGGATTGGTGGTGGGGAGCCTGGTTCAGCCCATTCTCCAACTGGCTCTCGGCTCGCTCGCCTTTGCTGCAGCGCTTTCACTGCTTGCCGAGTCTGTTGATGCGCCTCGAAAGGGACGGAACATCACCCACGAGTCAGTCGGCCCGGCGGTGAAGTGATTCTGACTTTGGGATTCCGACCTAAGGTCAGGACCGGGGTGGTGGGGTGTCAACCATCCCGGACAACCAATTGGAAGAGTAGCCCGAGCCTCCACTAGAACCAGGGCGACTCCACGCTCATCTCGGAAGCCGATCGGTACATCCGGCACTAGGGTATGTGAATGTTCCGGATCCTGGTCGTATGCACGGCGAACATCTGCCGCTCGCCGGCCACCGCAGCGTTGCTGCGCAATGAACTGCAGAAGCTGGTGGCTAATGGCGTCATCCATGTGGACTCCGCGGGCGTGTCCGCTACCGCGAACATGCCAGCCTGTGGCCTGAGCGGTAGGCTCATGAACGAGTCGGTGGCCCGGCGACATACCGGTAGCGCGGACCCGCGATCATCTTTGGCTAGGCACCGCTCTCGCAGGGTGACACCCGCGCTCGCGCAGCGGGCTGACCTCGTGCTGACCCTGGAGCGGGCACACCGTGCGGAGTTGGCGCGCATGGCCGCCACCGCGAGGCCAAAGACATTCACGCTGCGCCAGGCCGCGAACCTGTCGCGAGTGGTCCGTTCCTTCGTGGCCGCGCAAGAGATCCCGGTCGGCGCGCCACCACTGCCAGCGGATTCGGTGTCGCGATTGCGCTGGTGGGCAGCGGAACTCGATGCAGCTCGCGGGTCGGCACCCCGGCACATGAACTTGGCTGAAGCGGATCCAGCAGGGCTCATGGTGTCGTGGCACCCCGGATGATGTCCCAGACCCGCATGTGCTGGGTAGCGAGATCCACGGGGCGGCGATGGACTTGGTGGAACAGCAAGTCCTTGAGATTGCCTCAGCCATCACTCAAGTCGTGGCAATCGAGGCCGAAGGAGGCCCCAAGGCCTGATCGGCAACGCAAGAGGCGCCGACCATTGAACTGGACACCGGCGGTACTGAGGTTCGGGGCAATTAACGAATGGGCGGTCCGCTCCAAGACCTCGGCTGTGGCCCTCCAGAGTCTCGTGCAGTTTCTCGCCCGGGCGAAGTCCCGTGAACTCAACATCGATGTCTCTCCCCGCCAGGGCGATCATCTGATGCGCGACATCCAGAATCCTCACAGGTTGTCCCATGTCCAGAATCATGGTGTCAGCGGGTTCACCGAGCACGGCCGCTTGAAGTACAAGCTGAACTGCCTCCTCAACGGTCATGAAGTATCTAGTTACATCGGGGTGGGTGACAGTCAGCGGGCCACCGGATCTGGATTTGCTCCGCAAAGGCCGTCAAGACGGAGCCGCGGGTACCCAGCACATTACCGAAACGTACAGACAGGAACCGCCGACCGCCTGTGGCGGCGCCCGCCGTGAGACCCTCCGCTGTCCGTTTAGTCTTGCCCAGAACGCTCGTTGGGTCGGCTGCCTTGTCAGTGGAAATATTGACCAATACCTCCACGCCAGCCGTCAACGGAAGCATCCAAGACATTGGCCGTCCCGGTCAACGTTGGTCTTGGCGCCCTCCTTCCGGGTTGCGCTCGTAGCAGTGTCAGATGTTTTAGCGCGGCGGCATGAAAGACGATGTTCGGCCGCAGCCTGAGAAAGACCTCTATCATCCGCGCTCGATCTCGAATATCAGCCAAGACGAGGCAGGGATCCTCGAGCAGGCCTCTGCCATCAAGGCTGAGCTGAAGTGCGTGGAGCGCGGACTCGTCACGATCGAGCATTGACCAGCTGGCTGGGCCCCAGTCGTTTGATCTGCCGACACAACTCCGACCCGATCGATCCACCCGCACCAGTGACAAGGACTGAACTGGCCTGCGATGAACCGTCTGACCCCACTTAGATCAGTGTCAACAGGTGGGCGTCGCAGAAAGTCCGACAACTGGAGGTCCCGAATGTCGCTTGACGCCGATATCATCACGTCCGGCCAGTTCCGCGAGGGTTGGGAGGGCTTTGGCCTTGACCCCCGTGGCGGCCGCTACCTCGGACACGCGATGCACTAGACCCGCACCAGCCGACGGTGCCGCAATGACGATTTGTTCGATATCCCTCTCCACTACGAGTTGACCGAGCTGAGCGACAGTTCCCTCGACGCGGACCGGGCCGACTCTGAGGTGCCGCTTTCGAGGATCGTCCTCCACGAACAGGACCGGGTCATAAGGGGATTGGCTGTCCACCAGCAAACCGCGAACCAGTTGTGTACCGGCACTCCCGGCCCCGACCACTGCTACACGCCGCGAATCCGGATTCACAACATATCGGTCCCGCATAATCCGGTATCCGACTCGGACTCCCACGACCATGACGACGGCAGAACCTGCGGCCGAAAGCGGAAGGCTCAGCGGCAGCGGGCGATGGGCGCCCATGAATGCAAGGGCGGAGGTTGCTAATAAGGCAACTAGCCCACAGATGAAGACCAGGGCGAGTGCCTCATCGAGCGACCCGACCATGTGACGGCGGTCGTACAGGCGCATAGCCGTCGATATGATGAGGAAGGTGGCGGCCACCACCGTTGCCACCACCAGAACAGCACTCCAGGGAACTTCAGGCAACTGGCCATCGAAACGGAGCGTGGCGAAAGCGGCAAAGGACATGATCCAAACGACGAAGTCCCAAATGGGGAGGATCCACCGTGGCTTCGGCCGCCGAATTTTCGCTAGTCACCCACAGCTCCCCCCGGTCTGACATTCACCTGCGCAAATAGTACCTGCGATCCGACGACCATGGACGTTCGGGCGTCAGGCTCCGACCACGCAGGGCAAGTCTCCCCGGCGCACCACGTCATTCCTTCCTCTGTCGAACCAAGATCAGGAGTGCCACCGCCAAGAACAGCGCGCCCAAACCGGACACAACGCCGATCACAAGGTCGGTTTGACTTCGCTCAATGAAGTACGGAGCGAAAGAAGCGGCTGTTCGCTCCGCGCCGAATGGGAACAGCTGACTCACGAGCACGACCGCAACCCTTCCAGGACACGCATCTACCGGGTCCTTGCCAAATGTGCAGAAGAACCATATCCGGTGGCTGTGCCCGGAATCAGCCAATCGGCCGCAGCAGCGGGCAGCATCAGCCCGCCGAACCGATCAGTACCGGGACCTCGTCCACCGTCAGTTCGCTGGTCTCTTCGCAGGTGTTGTCCGGCAAGCGGCACACTTCGGCGGAGCCCCCCAACGGATAGGCCACCTGGACGTTCTCCTTATCGCCCTCCTCAGGCTGCGCCCACGCGATGGAAATTCTCCTTGCCATCCTTGATGAACGCGCACCGAACCAGTTCGCCCTTCTGCTCGCATCCGTTGAAGCGCGTACCCCTGACCCAGTCAGCGAACGTCGCCAGGCCAATCGTTGCCGGGTCCCCGGGTCGAGTCTGGATTCCCGGGAATGCGTCGTACTGCTTGGTGGCGAAGTACCAATAGTTGCGGGGGACATCCAGACGCCACCCGTCCAGGTAAGTTCGAACCGCCCAGGCTGCCGCGCGATCGCCGGTGATCCGACCATTCGGTTCACCTCCGGGAACCCCTACGAAGTAGTTCACCTCGGTGTCCCACAGTGGCTTGCCCTTGGGGGCGCCCATATCGGCCAGCATTTCGCGGAACTTGGAGATCTGCTCACGCCGCGTGGCCGGACCGGTCTCACCTGGCGGGTAGAAGTGACCGTTGTATACATCGAACGGCCACCCGGCCTGCTTCAAGTCCTCGAGGTATGCGGTTACGAAACCATCCAGATAGTCCTGGCGGTGAGTCTGCATACTCGACATCGTGACGATCGCCTTAGGGTCTTCTTCGTTGACGACCTTGCGCAGTATCTTGGTCATCTCGGTGAGTTGCCCCGGCGTCCCCTGGAAGAACTGAGGAGAGGAACCCTCATTCCAGACCTCATACGCCTGGATCTTGCCCTTGTACCGTTTGACGACCGCCCGAACGTAGTCCTCGTAGTCCTGCATGTTCTTCGGCGGCGCAGAGGATTTGGGACCGAACACCTCAACAGATGGGTCCTTGACCTTGCCAGCTGCCCACTTCGGTGTTCCGCAGAACGAATACACCAAGTACTCTCCACCGTACTCCTGGTGAGCAGCCACAGTGAGGTCGAACAAGGGCCAATCGTATTGCCCCTTCTTCTTCTCGACGGCGCGCCACAGCGGTGCGCAGTTCATCCGCAAGTTGCCCGACTTGGTCTCAGGATCGGCATGGAAGGAGTGCATGGTGAGCTGTTCTCCGGTGACGTCAAACGGGGTGCCCTCGGGCAATGGCTTGAAGTCGCCGGCAACCTCCGCAGGACTGGCACCCGGGGCAGCCGGTTCCTGGCTCGAGCAAGCCGACAGAACGACAACTCCGGCCAGAGCGACAACGCCCATCGCACGCAACATGTATCAACAGCCCCTAGTCGTCGGTGATCTCGGGCGAGTGTAACTGGTCCCTGGTTCGGGGCGGCCGAGCACTGACAGGCACGGCCCACCGTCGGTCTGGGCCACCCGACCTCACCCTGAAACGCCATTCCCGCCACTACCAGCATGGGGAACAGGTAGCTGATGGGGAAGTAGGTCAGACCCATCGGCACCTCCACGGCGGCTTGGACGCACACGAGCACCAGCAGGGCTACAGCGAGATGCGCACTACCCTTCGGTCGCGACAAAGTAGCGATTGCCGCAGTGAGTGCGACAGCGGACAAGGCAGCCAGTCCCACCAGTCCCGACTGGGATGCTGCCTCGAGAATCTCATTGTGCGCGTGCAGTGGGTGCCACCATTGGGATGGCCCCTGGTCCCAGAACGTGTTGCTGAACGCGTCTGTCCCGTAACCAGTCACCGGTGAGTCCCGGAACAACCACTCCGCAACCGACCAGGGAACTTGTCGTCCGGTGAACAGTCTGTTGAATAGTTGCTCAATCGGCAGAGACTCGGCGATGGGAGTGAACAGGATGAATGGGCTCATGGGGATGAGCAGCGCCAGGGCCACTACCGCCGCACGCAGACGGTCTTGCGTGGCCACAACGACCAGCGCCAGGACCGCGAGGATCGTACCGGCCACCGCGGCTCGGCTCTGGCTCCACAGCACGGCGACGACACACAAAGCAGGAATCAACCAGGTCACCCAGCGGACCTTGACCAAGGGGAGTAGGAGCGCCAAGAGCAGGGTCGCCGCCGCGATCGGGCCCAATGTATTCGGGTGAAGTGTGATCCCACGCAGAGCTGAAACTCCGAAAGTGGTTCGCTCGTAGTCCCCGACTGAGTGGAAGGCCCCGTCCACAAGGCCGGCCGCAGTCGCGACCCCGTATGCCAGGCTCAGAATCACGATGGTCGCCCCCACAGCCACAGCTGTCCGGACCAGCGCCGTGGCGCGGGGTGGTGCGAGCACCAAGACCACAGCGACAGCCGCCATGGCGATTGTCGCTGTGGGCAGAGGTTCACCGTGAATTATCGAAGTAATCCAGGGGGACAACCAGAAGGATGCGACGGCGATTGCTGCGCACAACCGCGGGATCGAGACCCTTTGCGTGGCAAGCAGAAAGCAGGCAGCGCACACTGCAATGATCAGTGTCCCAATATCCAGCCAGCCGGGGTCACGAGCAGGCGGAAAGGTCATGGCCACAACGATTCGAACAGCGGCAACCACCAATACCACTGCCGGCACCACTCGCTGCCAGACACCTACCGGCGTTGTGGCTGGCGGAATCGACCGACCCACGCCACCCTGCCCCGCCTCACTCGTCATCTTCTGGGGTTCTTCACAGCGATCCGTTGAGGTGCTGCAGAGTCCGACCCCCGGTCATGTAGCCCCCCGGGGTCCACGGCCACGGAACCAGATCCGGTCGAAACGGTCACCACGCCTCCGGAGGCCCGCCAGAAGCCGGGCTGGACGAACAACCCGCCCTGATGCGAGCCGCCTTCGCGCACCACGAAGTCCTGACCTTTCTCATCCACGTCGAGTACGTGGCCGTCGATACTCACTTCGGTGCGAAGGTTGTACTGACCCGGCGCGAGCAGCAGCGGGTCCATCACCCATTCCACGTACCGATCACCAGCGTTGACCTTCATCAGGCCGTCCGCCCCGGAATGCACCGCCATCACCGTGACGTCGTCGCTGTTGCGGATCTGGAGGCCGAAAGCGACGCGATCAACCTGCTCACGTGCCGAGTAGCAGATGCGTGCGGTAGCCGCAGCGCCAGAGAGGAGTCGCGGCAGCGACTCACCTGCGGGGTCCCGGAACTCGACGGCGGTCACACGGATCTCCCCCGACCCGCGGCGTTGCGATTGATCCATCGGCCCGGGCTTCTCCGGGCACGGGCAGCGGCCTTGCTGGCTTCGATCTCATTGACACGTTCCAGGTATGCCTGCGCGACCTTGCGCGTGGGACCGATCTGCTGCACCTCGCCGCGCTCCAGCCACAGTGTTTCGTCGCACAACTGTTGGACCTGCCCGAGACTGTGGGAGACCAAGACCATCGTGGTGCCGCTGCGGCGCAGTCCATGCATATGGTCGAAGCATTTCCGCTGGAATTCCTCGTCACCGACGCTGATGACCTCGTCGACTATCAGGATTTCGGGCCTGACCATGACCGACACGGCGAACCCCAACCGCACGTGCATTCCCGACGAGTAATGCTTGATCGGATTGTCGATGAACTCACCGATATCGGCGAACTCAATGATCTGATCCATCATCCGGTTCATCTCTTGCCCGGTGAAACCCAGGATCGTCCCGTTGAGCCTGATGTTCTCCCGACCGGTGAGTTCGGGATGAAACCCGGCTCCCACCTCAAGCAGTGCCGCCACTCGCCCATTGACCGTCACATTCCCTGACGTCGGTCGGTAAATTCCGGTCAGAACCTTCAGCGCCGTCGACTTGCCGGATCCGTTGTGGCCGATGATTCCCAGCGATGCCCCCTTCGGAACGGCGAAAGTCGCATCCCGCAGCGCCCAGAAGTCCCGGTGCCCAGGGGGCCTCCCTCGGGCCAGCCGTTCCTTCAGCGAGTGTGTCTCACCTCACTGCGGATGCGGAACTTCTTGGACAGACCACACAGCCTGGATCGCAGGTTCGGTCATATCTCCTCACTCAGATCTTGACCCCAGCGTCGGTGGATGAACGCAGCCGCCCCAGCGGCGAGCACCGTCCAGCCGACCACGTAGGCGATCGTCTTGGGGCCCGGGCAAGCGTCAACCCATAGATGAGGTCACGCGAGATCTGCACCAACGCAGTCATCGGGTTCAACTCGATCAGGGCACGGAGGGGGACGCCCCGTGCATCCTCAGGGATCAGATCGATGGGGTAGATCACCGGTGTCACGAAGAACCACATCTGCAGGAGGATCGCCGTGATCTGGCCGGTGTCACGGAAGCGGACGTACGACACTGCGAGGCAGTAGCCCAGACAGGTGGCGAACAAGCGCGGTGACGACCAAGACAAGGGGATAGAGCAGCCAGGTCCAGCCGACGTTGAAGAACACCAGCATGAGAATCAGCATCACTGCGGCCTCGAGCAGTCGCTCGATCAGACTGGTGATGGCGGCCGCGAAGACCGGCACGTAGGAGGGGATGTAGACCTTCTGCATCATGGGCCCCATCCCCACGATGGACCCGATGCATGCGTTGACGGTCTGCGCGAAGAGGTTCCAGGTGACCAGGCCGCAGAAGAACCAGACCGCGAAGACTCCCTCGTGTCCGTTGCCCATCGGCGGCGCCTGCGCTCGGAAGATGACAGCGAACACGAGGCTGTAGATGAACACCGTCGCAAGGGGGACAATCAGCGTCCATATCCATCCCAGGGCGGTAGCCGTGAAACGGCCCTTGAGATCGCGGATGGCGAAAGCCCAGATCAGGCGCCAGTGGGATCGCGCGCTACCTTGCCGCATCGTGATGGAAGTATCAGACATTGACCGGTCCTTGGCTGCCCCTCGAACTTGGCGCCATCAGACGATTCAACCCCTCGCCCCCAAGTCGCCGCGGAAGTGGCGTAAGAAGGTTACCTCAGGGATCCACGCCGCCGGTGGCGGTGACCGATCTGAGTGGCGCAACCGCAGCAGGCTGGGGGACTTGAGATGACCACGGCGATAGGGACAACGCGTTGGGCCGCGGATCCCTGGCGGCTGTGGTCCGTCTGGGCGCCCTTGGGTGCGGCCTTCGCCTTCTGGGCCTTCGAGGCGCTCCCCGGGTTCAACCCCACTGACGACGGCTTCGTCTTGGCCCAGGCCTGGCGAGTCACCCACCTCGAGGTTCCCCACCGTCGACTTCACCTCACCGCGACCGTTGGGGTCGGCGTTGATGCATGCTCCGGAGACCATGATCCCGTTCGGGACGCTGGCATTCAGCCGTCTCGTTGTCGTGCTGCAGATGCTATGGATCGCGGTGGCTTCGGTGCGGTTGATGACCGACCGCCGCTTGCGCCTGAGCGGGATTCAGGGCTTCACGCCGCGTGATGATCGCGTTTCTGCTGAACGTCTCGACCTGGCCGATCATGGCCTGGCACACCATCGATGGGCTATTCCTCGGCATCTCCGCCCTGTGGCTGGCTTTGCGCACCGCGTCCTCCTCCCGGTGGGCGCATGCCCAGTGGACGGCCGTTTGGCTGATGGCCGGCTCTGCCCCGCTGATCAAGCAGGGGTTCGCCGTGGTCCCCGTCCTGGTGGTCCTGCTGGTGAGCCTGACCGGGCGGGCACGAGGACTGCTCTACTTGCCGGTGGCGATTGTCCCCGGAGTCCTCTACCTCGTGCTCACCCGCGACACACCTGGAGGCCTGGGGGGACAGTTGTACTCCGGCAGCCTGGCGGAGCTTCGGCAACCGGCGGAAACCCTGCTGGCAACCGAGCAGTCCAGCGCCGGGATTCTGGCCGTCGTCGCGGTGGCCGTCTCATTCGCGCTCGTGACCTGGGTGCGGAGAGGCCCGTCCCTGGTCGCCTTCACCGCGGCCGTGATCGCGATCGGGCCGATTCTGTACGCCGTGTCTCGCGATCTGGGCGGCATCTACGGAGTGTGGCCGTGGATCGCGACCATCACCCTGATCGCCTCGACCGTGCTGACCATTACACGGCTGGATCTGGTGGCAAGCGCAGCCGGACTCTTGGGCCTCGCGTACGCCACTGCCGCGTCCTGGGGAGTCACCAATCCGGGGTTGATCGCCGGAGCCATGGTCGCCGGTGGGCTAGGGCTGCTGGCATACCGCCGGCAACAGGCGGCTGCCGAGGTCGAGAGCCCACCCCCTCCTGGCTTCTCCCTCGCGACCATGCTGATCCTGGCAATCTGCGCGCTGATCGTGCTGCCAGCCCGCGCCTCGGCCCCCTACCGCGACGTGCCACGATCCGGCATGTCTGCATCGGTCGACGATCCGCGGCTGGCGCTGATCCGGATGAGTCCGCAGACGGCCGCCTACATCGACGCTCTGCGAGACTGTCTCGCCCGCTACCCGGCGACCACTGTCGCTGTGCTTCCCGACGGTGCCGGGCTGTATCCGTTACTGGGACTGCGCAATCCCTTCGACAGCGACTGGTGGTGGACCGATGAGCGTTCAGGTGATCACGAGCAACGGGTCGCCGCCACGGTCGCCCAACTCAATGCGAGCGACGACTGGCTGGTTCTGTTCCAATCATTCGACCTCGCCTACCTTGCCGGGCTGAGTCCCGATCAGGTGAGAACCCCGGGCGAACCCTTCTCCTTCGTCCCAGGGGACATCCAGATTCTTCAACGGCTACACGGAAGACCCGTGCAGTGTGGGTCGCTCACCGGCGTCTACCGGCCGCGCGGTTCAGCATGAATCACAACCGTCCGCTGCTTCG
Source organism: Candidatus Nanopelagicales bacterium (assembly GCA_037045355.1). Classification (NCBI taxonomy): domain Bacteria; kingdom Bacillati; phylum Actinomycetota; class Actinomycetes; order Candidatus Nanopelagicales; species Candidatus Nanopelagicales bacterium. The sequence continues at coordinate 39,628 of JBAOHO010000002.1, forward strand.
GTCGCTTCATGCCAGGACGGCCGGGTACTGTCCCAGCCATGCCGTGTACCCGTCGCCTCGTTGACGGATACCTGAAGGCTGCGCTCGACCAGTCTCGGGGGATCGGGCGCTCGCTAACCCCGCGCGTTCACCGGGGTTCGCCCATCTTCGCGACCATCGCGGTACTGGTCACCATGATCGCAATGTCAGCCCCCGCGCAGGCGAGGGAAGGCGAATCGGCGACGGCGCAAGTGTCCCTGGGAATCCACAACTTCCAGTCAACCGACGCCTGGAACTTCCTTCATGTCGCGCCGCAACTAGTGTCTCGCCTCAACTGCGATCCGGTGATGACCGCAACGCCTCGGGCGGTCAGAGCAGCAGCGCATCGTCAGATGGAAGGTCCCCAGGCCGTGTTGGTGGGCTGCGGATCGGGGCCAGGTGACCGGAAGTACGGATCCGGTCCTATGTCAGGTCCAGCGGGACCTGAGGATGCGGCCGGGCCCGGTTCAGCCGCAACACCTACGGTCGGTCGGTACACGCGGTGGCTCACGATGCTTGAGCGGACTCTCGGGGACAAGATGTGGCGTCTCCAAGTCTGGAATGAAGCCAATCTGAGCCAGTTCTATCGAGGATCACCAGGGGACTTGGTCGACCTCACATTCGCGGCGGCCCGGGTTCTCGGGCGAGACAGGGTAGTCGCTCCCTCCTTCGCGTTGATCACGACCGACACCATGTCGGGTGGCTGGCACGACGGACGCCAGTTGACTCGGGCGGAGTTTCCCACGGTCTACTGGCAGCTCCTCGCCTCGCGGGCGAGGCAGCGGGGACAGCGAATCCCTGTCTCCGCTGCGACATACAACGGGTACGGTCACGGCGTCACTATTGAAGCCGCAGCTCGGGAACGACTTGAGGGCCTGTTGAACTTCCGCAGGACTGTCTACCGCGCACTGGGTGACCGCGACCTCCCGCTCTGGGATACCGAATGGAACCTTCGCAATCAGGACTCCTCCAATACCGCGTACGTCCCGGGCGGGTTTCCTGACAGCGCCGAGACGGCTCGAGTGTGGTCGCAATCGGTCATCGATGCCGCGTGCCTCGGTTACGAGTGGCAGTTCCCCTATCTATGGACTGACCGCTCTATCCAATCGGGATGGGAATCTGCGCAGATCCAGTTATCGCCCGAAAGTCGGCATGTCAATGCGCAGTTTCGGCGGATCAATGGGCAGACCATCTCGTGCCCCACGAGGAGCTCTGGGTAACCCACGACGGCTGCGCTGGGGAACCGCCCTCACAGTGCGATCCACACGAACCGATGCGGACCCGACTCCCTGCTTGTCCCACTCGGCTCCGACTGTGTGCCAACCGAGGCGTTGGTACAGCGACAGAGCCGCGACTCGTGCCTCCGCCCACAGCGTCGCCGCGTCGTTGGCGGCCGCGACGGCCTGCGCCTCGCTCACCAGCGCGGCCCCGACGCCCAAGCCGCGGTGTCTCGGGCAGGACCGCCACGCTGCGCAACTGCCAGGCAGGCCTGGGGGGCTCGGCTAAGTCGGGTCGCGGCCACGGCGACCGGCCGAACCGGGCGGCTCCGACGATGGCGCCGTCGCCGGCATCGACTCGCGCCACCAGCTGCAGCCAGTCGGGCGGCGGTTCGCGATCCGTCGGCAGCGGGCCGTTCGGCCGCATGATCCGTGTCTGCAGCGCGTGGGCAGCTGCGATATCGGCCCCCTGCGCGATCTCCACCAGCGCGCTCATGTCAGTCGGACTCGCAGTCCATGGCGCGGCCCTTCAACGTGCACTCGGCGAACTGCTCGCCCGCCGGATCCAGATGTTCGATCGTCCAGCGGCCGGCCTTCGTTCCCGGTGTGGCCATCGCGAAGCCGAACCGAACATCAGTCCACAGCTTCGTGGCGGTCGGGTACGGCGTGATCCCCGGCTGGATCGGTGTGCCGTCGGGGTTGGCGAGCGGGCCGAAGGGCGGAATCGCGTACCCGGTCGTAGGGTCCAGCAGTGTCCCCCCGTTGCCGAGCACCAGGCTCGGCGGCTGCTCGGGGATCTGCACGAACTGCGCGATGTGATTGTGGCTCGACAGGATCATGCCGTAGTTGTCCAACAACCCCTGCGCAGCGTCGGTCTGGTCCAGCGATGACCACGGCGTCCACAGCGGGTTGTCCGTCGGAGCGAACTGCGTCGTGACGATGCTGAAGATCGGCCGATGCGTCATCAGCCACGACTCCTGGCCCGCCCGCGGTTCAGTCAGCGCCTCCGCATTGACGTAGGTCGGGCGCTGCATCGTCGCCCAGTCCGTGACACCGGTGTCGGAACCATAGGCGGAGTCGACCAGACGCCAGCCGCAACTTCCGGTCGTCATCGACCTTGAGCGTCGTTGCCCACGTGGCCGTCGTGGCCGGTTGAGGTGCGACCAGGCCCCCAGCGGTCTGCACCGGCGCGCACAGTCCCGCGGTGCCGGGCCGCGGGTCGAGGAACAGGAAGAACCCGTTGCCGCCCCGGTCACACGTCTCATGGTTACCGCGCAGCATCACGACCGGCGCCACCGACAACACCGGGTTCATGGGCAGCAGCACATCGGCCAGCCACCCGTAGTCGCTGTCCGTGAACGGCATCCCCGTCACCGGCGGTGGACTCCCCCCGCACAGCGCCTGCTTGTCGGCCGGGCACGCCTCCTCGCGATAGAAGTAGTCGCCCACGTTCAGCACGACATCGGGATGCTGCTGGGCGATCCGCCGCGAGATCTTGGCGGCCGGCCACGCATCGGGATCCGCACAGTCCTGGATCGTCGATCCCCTGATGCGGCACCCGGTGTCGCTGACCATCGCGATGGAATCCACCTGCTTCGGCATCGCCGCTGGAATCTGATGCCCGCGCATCTGCGCGCTGGTCAAACCCCTCGGTAGACCCTTCGAACACACCGTCACCGACGCGAAAGCGCTGGCTGCCGTGCCTGGCGGTCGCCGCACGTCCATCTTCAGGCGGCTCCTACGGCCCCTCGTGTCGGTCACGTTCACCTTGGGGCACGAGTCACCGCGCGCCACCACCGCCCGCGCCACCAGTCGCGAAGCCGCGGCGGACCTCGGCGCGATCAGGGAGTACGCCGCGATGACTCCCGACGGCAGTTGCCCCTGGCGCGCGGCAGCACCAGCGCCGAGCGGTTCCGCATGCCCGGGCGCCGCATGCACAGTCACGATCACTGCGAGGGATGCGAGCAGCGTCGCCGACTTGTACGATCATGATTCGATGCTAGGCCGTGTCTCGAATCTGAAGCCCCCGTGGACCGCTCACCGGTACCGGACGGCAGTCCACCTCAAAGGACCTAAATGGTGATCCGGTCCGGACGCCGAGAGGGGGCCGGAATGACTCCGGCCCCCTCCGCGAACGATCCTCTAATGAGGCTCAGCCGACCGTCAGCGGCCCGGTGACATCATTCGGAGCTTGGATCACCTCAAAGGCGACCAAGGCATCGGACGGATCGGTCTGACCGCCCTGATAGCAGGAGCCATCGCTGCCCCGGTAGTAGAGATTGATACCGCCGCCTGGAAGGACCTGCCCGGTCAACTGATAGGCGGTCGCGGCCCCCAATGCGGGTTCTCCAGTTGGCGTTTGGGTCGAGCGAGTTACGGCTCGGCCGGTGCCACCAGCAGTGCCGGCCAACTGATTGGCCCGCTGCACCGAATTCACCCAGTAGTACGGGGTTCCGGAGCACTGGATATTGAGGAAGGCCACATCCCAGTTGCTGTTCTGCAGAACGCCGGTGTTGTCGTAGGTGTAGATACCGCCACCATTCAGGACCTGGACCATCGGTTCAGGGCCGAACCAGCTGTAGCCCATGAACGAACCGATGGAATTGCCGTTCTTGTCCTTGACCGACAACTGCGGTCCGGCAGGACCTGTCGAACCGGGGGCTCCGGGGGCTCCAGGGGCTCCAGGGGCGCCATTCGAACCGCTGTTTCCCTTGGGTCCCTTCTTGTTCCACTCCATCTTCTTCCAGCCCTTGGCGCACTTGTTCCCGTCGCGGATCTTCATGTCACCGGACTTCTTGTTGACGCAGACCTTGACCACGTTCTCGGCAGATGCCTGAGTGATCATGGGTCCGGTCAAACTCGCGCCGCCAGCGACCATGACAGCGGTCGCCGCAGAGAAGGCGCGCATACGCATCTTCGACATCTTGTCTCCCTCTTTAGGTGCGGGAGCTTCGAATCGACCCCCGTCGCCGACACTCTGCCACAAGGCCGACCAGTTTGTGCGCGAATTCCGGGTGAAAGCGCGCGGCTGGCGTAGCCTCATGGGTGGAGCCGACGTTCGAACACCCCGACTCCCCGTACGGGCGTAGACGGGATTAGTGGGATGCGTCGCCGACAATCGCCATAGCCCATGATCCGCGACTTCCGGGAACGGGTTGACTTCGAATGCGCCCAGCACGTCAGCCCCATCATCCCAACCAACAATCCACTACGCTACCCGCAAACGTCTCGTCCCCACCGGATGAGACACAAGCGGATGACTCCGGGACATCCGAAGCAGTTCTCGGGTGCATCACAAGGAGGGGGAGCCTTGGGGACATTTCCGTCAGCGGCGATTGGCCGTGTTTCGGGTCTGACTGCCAGCCCTCCGCTGGGGCTCCCCCCGACGCGCCCACGGGTCGGACTTTGGGGCTCACGCGGTCACCTTCACGCCCTGCGTATTGTTACCCGAACTCTGGCTGCCATTGCTTGTTCGTTTGCAGTGCTCGGTGCACCCTCGCCAGCGGCGGCCAGCCCTGAGACAAACCGCAATCCTCGCGTGCACTTGGGTGTCCACAACTTTCAAACTTCGGATGCCTGGCCCTACCTCGATCGCACGCCCGGACTAGTAAGTCGTCTCAACTGCAGTCCTTTGATGACGAGCACATTCAGTGAGTTGCACTCGGCGGTCTCGAAACAATTGGAGGGGCCCAACGGCTTGTTCGTGGGGTGCGGATCAGGGCCCGAACACTGGAAGTACACGGAGGGTCCGATGTCGGGTCCGTCGGGGACGCAAGATGCGATGGGAGTCGGAACCGCCGCGACACCCACCGTTGCGGCCTACAAAGAGTGGGTCAAAACCCTGAAGCGTGCTTTTGGTGACGAGTTGTGGCGATTCCAAGTCTGGAATGAAGGCAACCTACATGTTTTCTACCGAGGATCCCCGAGAGACTTGGTGGACCTGACGTTTGCCGCCGCCGAAGTCCTCGGGCGGAAGAGGGTGTTGGCGCCTTCGTTCACCTTGGCTTCTAGTCAGGGTCTGTCGGGCGGCTGGTACCGAGGAAGGAACCTCACGCTTGCCGAATACACGCGCGTCTACTGGCGCCTCCTTGCAGAGAGAGCGGCCAAGAGGGGAGAGGATCTTCCGGTCGCTGCGGCGACCTACAGCGGATATGGGGGTGGCGCGAGCGTGCAGGAAGCGGCCAGAGCACGATTACTGGCCCTGCGTTCTTTCCGCAGGCTGGTCATCCAAGCCACGGGGAACAGAAGCATCAAGTTCATGGATACCGAATGGAATCTCCGAGGATCTCTGCCTGATCTCCCGGGATTTCCAGACAGCCCCCAAACAGCCCGTGTGTGGAGGCAGTCCGTGAAGGATGCTGCGTGTCTAGGGTTCCGGAGACAGTTCATCTACACATGGACGGACAGGCCGACGTTGACGGGTTGGCTAGCACAGGGTGTGCAGTTCACTCCTGAGACCACCTACGTGAACCAAGCATTCAGCCAAATCAACCATCGCCGAGTTCGCTGCGGGTAAGCGGCCGAATCCCGGGCCATTAGGGGTTCCTGACCTCGGAACCAAGAATGAATGGAGCCATGCCCCGAGAGCCAACGCAGGAGAGCAGTCGCATCGTCGCTAACGTGACGCCTCGGATCGCGACCTGGTCGTTCGTGGCGGCGCTCGCCATCGTCGGGGTCGCGGCAGGCTACGTGCTGTGGCGCGACCGCGGCTGGCTGTCGTCGTCGGACCTCGCCTTCTTCGAGATCGAACTCATGCGGATGCCCGGCGAATGGCCACTGGTCGGCGCCTACTCCCGGTACGGCTGGAGCCATCCCGGGCCGCTGCTGTACTACCTGCTGTGGGGGCCGTGGCGGTTGTTCGGCGGCGCCTCGGTGGGCCTGCTGTTCGGCATGCTGCTGCTGCACCTGTCCGCTCTGGTGATCGCCTGGTTCGCGGCCCGGTTCCGGTCGTTGGCAGCTGCGGTTCTGGTAGTCGGCGCCCTGCTGATCGTCTGGGCCGGGGACCGGACCTCGGAGGCGCTTACTGCCCTGGAACCCCTTGGTCGGGCTGCTGTTCGGCGGCACGGCGCTGGTGGTGGCGTGGAACGCCTCCATCCGGGGCCGACTCGGGCGCCCTCCTGCTGTTCCCGATCGGCTCGCTGCTGGTGCAGGCACACGTGTCGACAGCACCCGTCGTGCTGGCGTTGTGCCTCGCCGGCGTGCTCCTGGCGGCCTGGCCCGTCGGCCAACGCGATCCGATCCCTTGGCGGTGGTGGCTGGCGGGTGTCGTCGTCGCCGTCGTCCTGTGGCTCCCACCGCTGATCGACCAGGTCGCGGGCAGCGGGAACCTCGGCCAGATCCTGGCGGCAGCATGCGCCGGAGGTCCCGGCCTCGGGCTTCGGCAAGCGAGCCACCGTGCTTGATCGACGCCTTCGCCGTCCCGCCGTACTGGTGGAATCCCGACGACTCGGATTCCTGCCCGACGGAGTTGGCCCCGCCCTGGCTGCTGATCCTGCCGACGGCTGGCACTCGCGGTCGCTGCTGGTCAAGCGGGATCCGACCCAGCTCCGGTTCCTGGCACTGGCGGGTGGCAGCACTGGCAGTTGCTGGGCTGAGCGTCTCCCGCTTCCTCGATCCGTTCACCTACCTCGGCGCCTGGATTCCCGGCATGGTGATGGTCGTGGTGGCCCTGTCGCTGTGGATCCTGTGTCGCCGCCGCCGGCGCGGAACGACTCCTCCTGCTGGCTGTCCCCGCTGTTGCTGGTCCTGCCCGCCGCTGGGCGTCGCCGTGACGCTGGTGACCAACCCACCCCCGCTGGACCACAACACTGCGATCACGCGGGATCCGGCAACCGCCGCAATCAGTCACCGCAGGGACTGGCCGACCCCGGCGTCCACCTCAGACGTCGACATCCTTCGAGGTCCTGCCGGCGCTCGTCGCATCGTTGCAGCGCCGAGGAGTCCCCGTCAGCGCCACCACACCTGGCGACTGGCCGGCGCACCTGCAGTCCCTGATCGAATCCGATCCCGCTGACCGGACACCGATTCAGATCCGCGAGATCTGAGGATCCGGACACCCCTGCCCCGCGACGGCTGGCGGGTCATCGCCGCCGGCGACCCCGTTCACCGCCGAGGAGTGGCAGCAGATCCGGGAGCTGCGCCGGGGCGCCACCGACCCGAGTCTCACCGACGACGAACGGGCGCTGAACGGATGGGCGCTGGGCTGCTCGACGGCCGCTACGCCTGGCAGATCCTGGCACCAGCGGACTGACGCCGCCCCTGGCCGAACACTCACTACGGCTCGAACTGACTGGACTGCGAGGGCCGGGTGACGCACTCGCCGTCGACTCGAGTCGGCCAGGCCGCCGCGCGCTCGGCACCGAGCGACCCCGACCTCCCCCGCCACGCCTGCGGACTCGGCCCGCCTCCCATCGCCGGATCCGTGGTGTCATATGCCTCGGAACCCGAGCGAAGGAGTCCTGGACGTGAGCGACACCCCGGTCAAGATCGGCGTGGTACTTCCCCTGTCCGGTGCCGAGCAACTGTTCGGCAGCCAGGGCCTGCAAGGCGCCCGGATGGCCGTCGGCCGAGATCAACGCCGCCGGTGGGAGTGCTCGGCGGACGCCCGATCGAGCTGGTCGTCGAGGACCAACAGACCGACACCGGCGCTCGCCGAGACAACTGACCGAGAAGGTCATCACCGAGGACCGCGTCCTCGCCGTCATGGGACCCACCAGCAGCGCCGACCGCAACGCGATGCTCGCGATCTGCACGCAGCATCGCACCCCACTGCTGTACGCGACCGACTACGAAGGCGGGCGCCTGTTCCCGGTACCTGTTCTGCTACTCCCCGATCCCCGACCACTACGTCAAGCCGCTCGGTACCGCACCTGATGGCCGACGGCGGCAACTCCTTCGCCATCATCGGCGCGGACTACGTGTGGCCCACATCGATCGGGGCATCCTTCCGCGCGGAGGTCTCCGCCCGCGGCGGGACCGTCGTCAGCGAGGAGTACCTGCCCCCGGACGTCGGCGAGTTCGACAAGAACCTGCAACGCATCGCCGACTCCGGCGCCGACAACGTCGTCATGATGCTGCTCGGCACCAACGGACAGGCCTTCATCCGGCAGTTCGCAGCCCGGCAATGGAAGCAACGTCCCACGTTGACGGTGATGGCCTTCAACGAGAACTACATGCAGGGCCTGACCCCCCAGGAATGCGAGGGCATCATGACCGGCGCCCCGTTCCTGGCCAACCTGAACCGCCCCGAGACCATCTCGTTCGTCGAACGACAGAAGGCGATGTTCGGACCCGACACCGTCGTCAGCTACTTCGCCGAGTCGCACTACGGCCTGCTGATGTTCCTGCACGACAGCCATCGAGAAGGCCGGCACGGACGACCGGGAAGCAGGTCATCGACGCCATGGGCGACCAGACGCTCGTCATCGGCAACGGCCCCGTGACGCTGCGCGCCGAGGACCACCACATGATCCTGAACATGGTCATCGCCCAGGTCCAGGACGGGGAACTGACGATGACCGACTACATCGGTCCGGTCGCGCCGGCCGACCAATGCCGGGGGCACGGTCCGCGGTAGCACGGCGCAGGGGAGGCCGTGACCTGTAACCCTGAGGCGCTCGGGATCCGGCGGTCACGACGAACAGAGCTGCTCCTCGAAAACGCCCGGTGATCGGGTGAAACCCGGGGCCGACCTCGACGGCCGAGACTCGCCGCCGCCCCTTCCAGTGGGACACTGGACGTGAAGCGCAAGGAGATGCGCGACATGCGTGCTGTGCCGTCACTGTTGATCACCGGCGCCGCCGGACTGAGTGTCCTGCTGGCGGCATGTTCGGGCGTCGCAGCGGACACTGACCAGTCCCGGTCCGTCGTCGCGCCCATGGCGTTCACCGAACAGACCAAGGTCGCGAAGGTTGCCGACGGCGACTCCTTCTACGTGGTCGGCCGGGACGTACCGATCCGGATGATCGGCATCGACGCCCCCGACAAGTCCACCGGCGACTGCTACTACGACGAGGCCACCAGCAGCGCTGGAGCGGCTCATCGACATGAAGCGCAAGGTCACGCTCTCGGCCGAGAACCGCAAGTCCTTCTCCGTCGGCAACGGCATGAAGCGCCCGCTTCGCTACGTCAATCAGGGCGGCCGGGACCTGTCCATGCAGATGCTGCAGCAGGGGTACGCGGTGTTCAACACGACCATGACCGAGCGCGCCCGCGAGGTGTCCTACGCCAACGCCGCCCAGTTGACCGCGAGCAAGCGGCTGCGTATCTGGAGCAGCACCTTGTGCGGACCCGCGCCGCCCGCCGCGCTGCGCATCTTCGTCAACTACAACGCCGACCGCTTGGACACCCAGAACATCGGCGGCAAGTACGTGCGCATCGTCAACGACGGACCGCCTCTCTACCTGCGGAACTGGCGGCTGCGGCTCGGCAATCGCAAGTACTACACGATCGGTTCGATCACCCTTCAGACCGGTCAATCGCTCGTGCTGCACAACGGCAGCGGTGCCCCGTACGTCGCCGACGGCGACCAGCACATGTTCTGGGGCTTCAAGATCGATCTTCCCGACCCCCGCACGTCCCTGAACAAGGTCGGTGCCGTGTACCTGCAGGACCCGTCCCGCAACTACCGCTTCTGGTCGATCTGGCCGTGCATCATCAACTGCACCAGCGACCCAGTGATCGGCAAGCTCGGAATCCAGGCGATCTACCACCCGCCCGAAGGCCCGATGTCCGAACGCATCCTGATCACCAACACCTCCGCCGAACCGGTGGACGCATCGTTCCTCGTCGTCGAAGCCGGGTCGTCGGTCTTCGAGATCCCGCGCGGCAACGTCCTACAGCCGGGGCAGTCACTGACGATCTGGGTCCAACCCCACGGCGGCGACTACACGCTCAACCGCGACCGGCCCACCTTGTCCGACGACTCCGACTCGGTGCTGCTGCGCGGCAACGACGGCAAGGTGATCGCCACCCACGATTGGTGAGCCGAATCCGCCACGGCAGTTCGCGGCCGTGCTGCGGATCGCTTCGTTCTGCGGCCCCCGCGCTGGGCCAAGCGTCTTCTCACAGGTCCCGGCGACCACCAACGACTACGCTTGCTCTGCGCTGGGGCGGCTACGCCTCGCCCGGGAGTCCCGAGGGTTCCGCTCGCTCGGCGAACGGACGGTTGTCACGCGTCGCCCGGGGATTCCCGTTCCGCATCTCCCAACGAATGGTGGGAGTCCAGGTCGTAGTTCGGCGCCTGATCCGGCTGCGGATCGCTCAGTAGTCGGTTCACCCACACGAGCATGTCCTCCGGGTCGAACGGCTTCTCCATGAAGAACGACGCACCCGCCGCCCAGCCCTGCCACGTCGTCTCATCGTCCGCGTACGCGGTCAGGACGATGATCGGAACCCCCGACCCCTCGCCCCGCAACTGACGCAGCACGTCCAGACCCGTGATGCCCGGCATCATGTGATCGAGGATGATCAGATCCGGTTGAGACCCCGACACCGCAGCCAACGTCGTCGGTCCGTCCTCGGACTCGAGAACCTCGAAGCCCTCGACCTCGAGCATGTCGCGCAGCAACTCCCGCACAGACGGCTGGTCATCTGCGATCAGGATTCTCTTCCCCCGGCTCATGACGGCATCCTAGACGCGGATCGACACCCATGTCCGTGGGTTATCGCGGAGCCCGGGAGCGCGCCGATGGATGGACCTGGCGAGCCGGAGACGGCTGCGTCGCCGGTCGCTGGCGACCTGGCCGGCATCTACGACGACTTCGCCAGCACCTACGCCGACCACCGCGACGAGTTCGACATCAGCGAAGTCCTCGACGATCTGCGCCGCCTACTGCCGGCGACGGGCGACCTCCTGGATCTCGGATGCGGGGCGGGCGAACCCGTGGCGGCGAGTTTCCTGGCCCACGGCTGGCGCGTCACCGGGGTCGACATCAGCGACAAGATGCTCGCTCTCGCCGCTCAGTACGCACCGGGCATGACCGCGATCCACGCCGACATGCGGGACGTGCGTCTCCCTGGTGAATCTCTGGATGCAGTCACTGCCGTCTACAGCCTGTTCCACGTGCCGCGCTGCGATCACCCCGCGCTGTTCGCGCGAATCCGGCAGTGGCTGCGGCCCGGTGGCCTGGTCATGTTCACCTACGCGACCCGCTCCTACACCGGGCGCGATCGCTTCGAGGGGACGATCTCCTTCATGGGTCGCGATCTGTTCTACAGCCACACCACACCGGCCGAGTTGATGCAACAACTGACTGCCGCTGACCTGACCGTCATCGAGGCTCGGGACCGTCTGATCGGTGGCGAGACGTTCCTGTGGGTCACTGCCCGGCGCTGAGTTCCTGAGTTGCTGCGGCTACTCGGCACTCTCCCCGGATTCGGTGCCGAGATGTCGCCACATTTGGCGACATCAGGGACGGGTATGGCGGGATCGCGGCAATCCGTCGGCGAACTCGGCCGGCACCGGGCTACGGGCACGCCCGGGCTACGGCGCTGCGAGGCTGGGACCGGGCGCTGGCGGATCGGGCACGTCGGGCTCGGCCGGCACGGGCACGGGCTACGGCTGCGCGGTGCCGACCTGACAGCGCGGGACCGCCCCGTACTCCTGGCAGGCGATCAGGACACCGGTGTGGGTGCGCAGCCGGATGGGGTGCTTCGCGCCCCCGGGTCGGGTGAGCACCGGGTCCGGTGCCATCAGATGGTGCGTCAACCGATCGGAGACACCCACGCCCATCCGCAGCACGAGCGACTCACCAGGATCGACGAAGGTCCCGTTCGGGAACTCGTAGACGTGGTCCTGAATCTCCGCGACCACGTACGACAAGTCGACCCGCGCTCCGCTGACGTTGCTGAAGGTGACGGTCTCCTCATTCGGATCGTCGGGGCGGCCCGGCGGGTTCCACACGACATCGATCGTCCAGTTCTCGTTGCCCATGCCGGGATGGGTGCACGCGACTCGACACGGATAGATGCTCCACGCGCGAATGTCACCGTCAGGGTCGAACAGGTACCCCCCACCGCCCGCGTACTTGGACTTGCCGGGGATCGGGAACCGCACCTTGTTCCCCGGCCAGTGGAACTCCGTGGGGGTATCGATGCCGGCGCCGAGGCGGACGATCACTTCGCCTTGCGCCGGGACAACCGCAGCGGCCGGGAAGTGGTAACTGTCGTGAGCGGCAGCCCGCAGCCGCCACCCACCGACCGGAACCGCCAAGTCGCTGAGGTTGCGGATCCGGATGAACTTGTTGCCGGGCGCCGCCCACTCCGCTCCGCTGCCGTTGTAGTTGATCATCAACTGCAGCGGCGACTCCTGACTCGGGCCAGGGGCACAGAAAGTCCCGCTGAACAAGCCCTGGCCAGACGCGGCCGCCGTCTGCGCCAGCGCCGAGTAGAGGTCCTCGTTGATGATCTCCCGGCTGAGCGAGTAGGGCAGCGCCAGTCCGGACTTCAGGATCTCGGCCTGGACGTCCACGCCGCTCGTCAGGAACACGTTGCGCAGCAGTCGTCGGTATCCGCTGTTGGGGTTGACGCGCGCGATCCGGTCGAGCGACTTCAGGACGATCGGACGGCGGTCGACCAAGCGGGTCATGAGGTCGGACGCCTCATGGAATCCGCATTCGCCGTCCTCCATGGTCTGCATTCCCGCGGTGCGGATGATGCGTTTCTTGCGGGTGTCTCCCTGGATCCGAGCCACGATGGTGTCGCCGTCGATGATGTCGAGCACTTTGGCCGACTCGCTCTGGACGGGTCGCCCGTCCGGCACCACCGGATCGGCACTTGCCTGCCGCGCCTGCTGCCCATCCGCGGCACTGGCAGCAGGAAGAGCGATCGCCGCCGCGAGCAGCGCAGCCACGGCGCCAGCGGACCCGAACCCTCGGAACACGCCAGCCCCCATCCGTCCGGGACACCTACTCCTTCGAACGTAACACCGGCTTGGGCGTTGACGCCTGCGAGCGTCCGGAGCGTTGACCCGAGCCGTGTCAGCCGAGTTCGCGGATGGATTGGCGTGATCCGGCCATCCGGTGCCGCCCTGTCGCCGCATGTGGCGCGATCGCGGCATCCGCGGGTCAGGGACCGGGCGTGGCAGCCACGAACAGCGACTGGTTGCCCACTCCGATGCGGCCGTCGGCGTCACCCAGGACGGTGGTCGCCAGACCCACGCCCTGCGGATCGAGGAACGACTGCGACCGCATCCACACGTCAGTGCCCACAGGCGCGCGGGTGAGGTGGACGGTGAGCTCGGTGTTGACGAAGATCAGGTCCCGGGGATTGGCCACGGCCGAGAGCCCACTGCCGGAGTCCGCGACGAGCAACACACGCTCCAGCGGAGCCAACTCCCGATCGGCAACCAGCGGCAATCGGCTGCGCGTCCACGCGGTCGCCGGGCCAGGCGTCTCGAAGGCGCCCTCCACCCACGCCCACTCGATGGCCTGCAGGTAGCCGGGATTCCACCCGGCGGAGTCGAAGGTCCGGAACTCGGCCGGGGGCGGTGGCGGCTCGGTTTCCGTGTCCGGCACCGGTGTGGGCTCGAGCCGGCTCAGCCACGCCCTGGCGATCAGAACCGTCTCGCCGTCGACCGCGAGTTCGGCGTCGGCCATCGCCACTCGGCGCCCCGGACGGCTGAGCGACACATCGACGGTCACCTCCCCGATGGGAACCGGCTTGAGGAACTCCACCGTCAGGCGCGTCATCAGCGCGTCCGTCGGGACGGATTGCCCAGCGGTTTGTGCGGCGATCTCGTGGGCGAGTAGCGCGCTCGGTGGACCACCGTGCATGAAGTCCGGACTCCACGGTCCCACCACGTGCTCCGTGGGCTCGAAACGCGCCGGGCCAACCGGGTGGAAGGCCGGACCAACCGGGAGGAAGGCCGGGCCAACCGGGGGGAAGGCCGGGCCAACCGGGAGGAAGAAGGCGTCAGTCATGGGTTGAACGGTAGTGCTCCTCGGGGGTCGGCTGAGTTCGCCGACAGAATGCTGCGATCCCGCCAACCCGTGCCGTGATGTCGCCGCATCTGGCGGGGTCACGTCGTTGGGAAGCTGGGGCGCGGTTCTGAGGCGACTCGGAGGGAGCTGGGGCGCGGGGCGCGGGTCGGGTCAGGGAACTGGGGCGTGGGCGCGGGCGGAGCTGGGGGCGTGTGGCAACCTGTCGTCGTGCCAGATCCCGTGGTGAACGCCGACTTCCGCACTCCGGTCGGGTGGGGCTCGGGGCACCTGCAGACGGTGCGCAGCAAGGTGGTCCGGCGGCGCTACGAACTGCACCGGTACGGCAGCCAACGCGCCACGCTCGTGGACCTGGATGACGGCACGGGTGATCAGTTGATCGTCCAGTTGCACCGAGCGCGGCAGGTGCCCGACGGCGACCGGCGCCGAGGTCTGGTGGTGTTGATCCACGGTCTGGGTGGGTCCGCGGAGTCTGACTATGTGCGGGCGAGCGCGCTGGGATTGTTGGCCGCAGGCTTCAACGTTGCCCGTGTCGACCTGCGCAGCGCCGGGCAGTCCGGCGGAACGAGCGCGCACATGTACCACGCCGGAAAGACCGAGGACGTCCGTGCCGTACTGCGCCACCTGGCCGACGTGCCCGAAGCCCGCGACAACGAGCCCCTGGCTCCCACGCTCGCGGTGATGGGGTTCTCGCTGGGGGGCGCCGCCGCGCTGAAGCTCCTCGGAGAGCCGCTGGACGGCCTGCCGGTGTTCGCGGGGGTGGCCGTGTCCGCGCCGCTGGATCTGACGGTGGGAGCCGGGTTCCTGAGCAATGCCACGTTCGGCCTGTACGAGAAGTACATCCTGTCGGCCCTGCGGCGTGATTCGCTGCGGTCCGCACCGGGTGGTCGACCCCGGGTCACCGAGCAGGAACGGCGGGGCATCGAGCGCGCCCGGAGCCTGCCCGAGTTCGACGATGTGCTCACGGCGCCGCGCAATGGATGGCGTGACTCGGCGGAGTACTACGAGGTCAACTCATGCAACCAGTTCCTCGGAACCATCACCGTTCCGACGCTGGTGATCCACTCCGTGGATGACCCGATGATCCCGGCGTCGCCCTACGAAGCGATCGACTGGCACGCCCTCGCGGTGTCGGGCCCGGTGCGACGCGCGATCACCGCGCGGGGGGGCCACGTGGGGTTCCACGAACTCGGCAACCCGCTGCCCTGGTACGTCGGGCAGGCCACCCAGTTCCTGACCGCGCAGGTACCGACCCGCCAACTCTGAGCACTGGGTAGTGAGGCGGAGCCAGGTGGATGGCTCGCTGGTGCGGAGCCGGCTGGACTGGTCGCACAAGCAGAGCCGGCTTGACGGATCGCGTCCACGGAGCCGACTCAACGGCGGAGGAGGGAAGGTGGACGCCCTGGCCGGCCCGAGCGACTGACCGGGCGGGCGTCACCAGACCGATCAGCGGGCCGGGATAGCCGCGGACCTCGACCCTGCGAATCTTGGCTTGGCGGACTACCGTCGACGAATGAGCGACACCTTGGAACTGTTCACTGCCGACCCCGGCTCGGTACTCGCGATCGTCGCGCACCCGGACGACCTCGAGTACGGCGCCGCGGCCGCGATCGCGAAGTGGACCGAGCAAGGCCACGACGTCTCCTACCTGCTGGTCAGCCGGGGCGAGGCCGGCATCGACTCCATGGAGCCCGCCGAATCCGCCCGGGTCCGCACTGCCGAGCAGATCGCCAGTGCTGCCGTGGTCGGGGTCAGCGACGTGGAGTTCCTCGATCACCCGGACGGTCTGATCGAGTACGGAGTACCACTGCGGCGGGAACTCGCCGCCGCGATCCGCCGCCACCGACCCGACACGTTGATGCTGTTCAACCACCGCGACTCGTGGGGGTTCCCCGGCAGCCGGAACAGCGCCGATCACCGCAATGTCGGACAAGCTGCCCTGGACGCAGCCGCCGACGCCGGCAACCGCTGGATCTTCACCGACCTGGAGCTGCCCGCCCACTCCGTGAGTCACTGTCTGGTGGCCGGGTCGCCACAGGCGACTCACGCGATCGACGTCACCGGCTACCTCGACGTCGCGGTCGCATCACTGAAGGAACACGCCGCCTACCTGGAGGGCCTGGGGGATCACCCGATGGCCGACCCGGAGTTCGTGCGCGCGTTTTGTGAACAGGCCGGTGCGCGAGCCGGAGTCGGCGCTGCGGTGGCCGTGGAGGTGTTCGGTTAGGTCGTGTTCGGAGACGCTGGGGGTGATCACCACGCCTGGGAGTCCTGGCACATGCGTTGTGCGTTCGGAATCAGCGAGATGCCAGCCGGGCGACAAGCATCGGATGATGAGCGCGAAGAGCGCTCACCGCGAGGAAATCAGCGCGGCAGATCGCCCGGTTCCCGCAGGACACGGCGAGGCCCTCCACGTCGTTGCAGGAGGCTGCCACATCCAGTGACGGTCACCCGGTGGCGCTGAAGGTTCCGGTGGTGTCGATCTTTGTCTTGCCGTCGAAACTCGGGAGGTCAGGACACGAGTAACTGCCGGACAGCGCGGTGTCCGTGAACTCCGTGATGGTGATGTCGCAGATCGTGTGCCAGGAGTCGACATAGGCGTTCGCGTTGCCGGGTGCGGTCTCGACTCTGATGAACGCGTCGACCTCCCCGGACTTGAGGTCACCGGAGACGTTGAGCGCTTGGTCGCCAGTACGCCACCACACGTCGAAACCGTCGTCAGGGGCGAACGTGGAACTCTCGCTGGGGTCGAGCGGGGCGCTGAACACCGTCTGCGTGGCTCCGTCAACGGTCACCTCGGCCGTTCCCGATGTGTAGGAGATCGCCTTGGCCGGACGCGTCGTCGCCATCGTGGTCGGTGTGGGCGACGCCGACGGGCTCGGGCTGGTTTCCCCGCCCCCGCCTCCGCTCCCGCCGCAAGCGGCCAGCACCATCGCCATCGGAACTACGACCCAGGACTTACGCATGGCGCCTCCGCTCGTGATGGCGTCCACGATAGTCAGCGCCACCCCCGTGGTGCGCGTCAAGGACAAGCGACGTCGATCAGACCGGGGTAGCCGGGGGGCCGGTGGCGACCTGGGCTTGGATGTTGGCCAGCGACCCCGTGAACGAGCGACGCAACTGAGCCACGATGTCGCCGAGACTTCCGGCCTGTTGGTGGGAGGCTTCCATCTCGGCCGCCAGGGCCGACAGTTCCAGGGCTCCGAACACCGCCGCACTGGACTTCAGCGAATGCGCCGCCCGCTTCACCGCGTCGGGATCGTCCGCCGCGACCGCCGCCTCCAGCTTGGCGACCAACTCCCCCGACTCGGCCTCGAACACAGTCAGCAACTCGTCGAACTCCTCGCCCATGATCGAGCGCAAGTCGTCCAGAGTGGCCGTATTGACCGCTCCGGCCGCTCCATCGTCGGAGTTGTCCGCGATGACCGCAGGTGTCGGCGCCGGGCTCGGGGCCGTCCATCTGGCGAACACCTCGCCGAGTTGGTCCAGCGTGAACGGCTTGGAGATGTAGTCGTCCATCCCCACTTCGATGCAGCGTTCGCGATCTCCTGCCATGGCGTTGGCGGTCATCGCGACGATCGTCACATCGGAGTTGGGTCCGGATCCCGACCTGATGCGCCGCGTGGCCTCGAACCCGTCGAGTACCGGCATCTGACAGTCCATCAGGACGAGGTCGAACTTGGCTCGGTCCAGTTCGTCCAGCGCCTGCTGGCCATCGGGAACCACCTCGACGGACACGCCCAGCAGTTCGAGCATCCCGACGGCAACGTTGCGATTGACGGCGTTGTCCTCGGCGAGCAGCACCCGCATGCCGGAAGCGTCTGAGTCGCCCCCCACCTCGCGGCGAGGCTTGGGGGTCTCCGCGTCACTTTGTCCAGCCAACTGCATGAGCACATCATGAACCACGGACTGCCGCACCGGCTTGGTCATGGCCAGATCGAACCCCCAGTCGGCGATCCGCCCCTCGGGGAGCCCGACGGAACTGACGCACACCAACTTCACGCCGGCGAAGCGGGAGTCGGCCCGGATCTTGGCAGTGAGCGTCGCGCCGTCCATGCGCGGCATCTGCATGTCCAGCAGCACGATCTCGAACGGCCTTCCCGCGGAATGCGCCGCCTGCATCATCTGCCAGGCCTCGAGCCCGTCCCGGGCGGTGGCCAGCCGCAGATCCCAGTCGCTCAGGTAATGCTCGAGGACAAGCCGGTTGATCTCCAGGTCGTCGACCACCAGCGCGCGGGTGCCCGCCAGCGCCTCCACGCTGCGCAAGTGGTCCTCGGCTTCGGGCTGGCGCGGAAGCGTTAGATCGAACCCGAACGTGGTGCCCTCGCCCTCGACACTCTCGACGGTGAACCGGCCCCCCATGAGCTCGACGAGTTGGCGCGCGATGGCCAATCCCAAACCCGTCCCCCCGAAGCGCCGGGTCATGCTGCTGTCCGCCTGCGCGAAGGGTTCGAACAGCCGCTGGACGGCCTCGGGGCTCATTCCGATTCCCGTGTCGCTGACCTCGATACGCAGCGCCACTTCCTGGTTCGGGTCGGGCTCATCTGAAGACTCCGTCAGATTCGACACCCGGATGACCACCTGGCCGGACTCCGGTGAACTTGACCGCGTTGCCGATCACGTTCGACAGAATCTGGCGGAGTCTCGTGGGGTCGCCGCGCACGCCGGTAGGAACGTCCGGGGGGACGAAACACACAACCTCGACGCCCTTGTCCGAGGCGGCGGCGCTGAAGAGCGTGGCGACGTCCTCGACGGTGGCGCGCAAATCGAAGGGGAGGTTCTCCAGCGTGACTCGGCCGGCCTCGATCTTGGAGAAGTCCAAGATGTCGTTGATGACAGTCAGCAGACTCTCCGACGAGGAGAAGGCGATCGACACGTAGTCCTGCTGCTTGGGGGTGAGCTCGGTGTGTCGGAGCATGTCCAGCATTCCCAGCACGCCGTTCATCGGCGTGCGGATCTCGTGGCTCATGTTGGCGAGGAACTTCGACTTGGCTCCGGTCGCTTCGATCGCGGCCTCGCGGGCGATCTGCGCTTGCCGCAGAGCCGCGGAATCCGCGACCGCCAGCCCGATCATCTCGCCGATGAGCAGCGCTGACTCACGCACGGACTCCGGCACATCACGCGGTTCGGCTGACGCCATGACCAGGCATCCGATGACGCGCTGGGCATGAATGACCGGGATCATCGCGATGACCCAGCCTCCCAGGCGCTCCCGCGTGGCCTCGTCCTCGAAGCCCACCGTCTTCGCGTCCTGCGCGCCCAGCGCGGGCCATTGGACGACGTCGTCCCATCCCACCGGCATGGCAGTGGTGCCGTGGGCGACAACGGGCTGCTCGCAGACGTCGCTGGCGTATAGATGCAGGGCAGTGGCGAACTGCGCATGGGTGGCTTCCGAGAAACTGCGTTCGAGTACCTGCAACACGTCGTCGAGCCGTTCGCGCAGTGGCTTGTCACGCTGCAGTGACTGGCCGACCTCGGCCCGCAACGACGCCGCGAAGGACTCCGCCGCCCGTCGCTGTTGAGCGATCACCTCCACCGTGATGTCCCGCTGCACGGCCACGTAACCGAGGAGGTCACCGGTCGCTGCGTGGTAGGGCGAGATCGTCGACTGCACCCAGTAAACGCCGTCGTCCGGCGAGTCCGGGGCGCGCTTACGGCGGTTGCGCAGGCGCCCGTGCCACACCTGCCCCGCCTTCAACACCTTCCACATCGCTTCGTAGTAGCTGGCCGGGGTCAGCCCGCTCTGCAGGATCCTGGGGTTGGCGCCGACGGCTTCCTCGGCCGTGAACCCGGTAATGACCGTGAAGGCCGTATTGACGTACTCGATGATCCCGTCGGCATCAGTGGTGTAGATCGCGTCAGCGGAGGCGTCCACGGCCCGGGCGAGCCGCCGCTGGGTGTGATCGGACTGCACGATCTCGCTGAGGTCCTGCAGGATCATCCCGATACCCGCCCACCTCGCCCGCGATCGTGATGGGGAACAACTGCACGGACACGGGGACTTCGACGTCATCGGCTCGCACGATGGTGGCGTTGTCGTCGCGCAGGGACGGCCCCGGTCATCAGGTGCCGGCACATCTCGCCGCGGCCCGGGAACTCAGCCGCGGCCTCCTCACTGAGGCGCAGCATGTCGAGCAACGGCTGCCCGACGGTCCACGGGCCGATGATCCGTTGCCCGGCCGGGTTGACCGTCTGCAGGCAGCCGTCGCGTGTCGACATTGGCGTAGCCCGCTGGTCAGGCTCAGTGATGATGGCCTTGCAGCCGATCCCGCTCCATCGCCACTCGGGACTCAGCGGCACGATTCAGATCGTCGTACAGGCCACGCATCTCGTGGGACAACTTGTCCAGGGAACGCTGCAGCAGGTAGTCGCCCTCGCGGTGCTGGGTGTAGGCCTGATCCACCCGTGTCAGGAACGACTGCCACGCCTCCACCGATCCCGGTGCCGAGTCGGCCGACAACCCCACACGCCGCAACTGGCGGCGCAGGGTGGGGTTCAACTCGGATTCGTTCATGCGTCGCGAGAATCCTCACCGATGACCAGCAGCGTCATGGTCTGGTTGTGCAGGTCGCACGCCCCGGAAGCGAACGGGGCGAGTTCGCCGTAGGAGTAGAAGCCCACCTGGGTGGACCCTTCGGGCAGCCGCTCCAGGGTCGCCTCGACTTCCTCTTCGGCTGCCTCGCCGAGCATCAGACGGCGCCCGACACAGGAGATCGCGATGGCCAGCCCGTCGCGCGTCACGTCCGCACCGGCGACCTCGGCGGCATCCTCCGCACCGGCCACCAACTCATCGAAGTTCGCCCGCATCAACTGCGCCATCCACCCCTGCGGCAGGTCGCCGGCGAAGGTCATGGATTGCTCGCTCCTCGTCGACCGCGAGGATCGTGCGCACCAGGTGCTTGTCCGAGTCCGCCGACTCCCGCAATGCGAGGGGGAAGCGCAGGGCGGTCGCCGGCAAGCCGGACGCCAGCTCGCCGAGGTAGTCCTTGTACAGCGCCAAGGCGGGAGCACCGTCGAGTTCGTACAGCGTCGATCCTTCGGAGCGCGTCACCCGCCGCTCGGGACCGAAGATGCTCCAACCGCCGCGGGCGCCGTGCCCGACCCGAACCCGGGTTCCGTAGAAACCGACCGCGGCGACGAGCCGCTCCCCGGGGCCATCGTGATCCAACGCCCACGTCTGCCGGAAATGCGGGCCATCCCCGGCCAGGCCACCGGCGACCAGCACCTCGGCGGGTAGCCCGGAGTTGATGCCGCGGACCAACTCGCTGCCGTTGACGTCGAGACCGGTCGACAGGAGCAGAACAGCGCGCAGATCGTCGCCGCGCAGTTGCCGAGCGATGGATGCACCGGCTTCGAAGGAGTCGGCGATGCCCGGCATGACGGCGCTCGCTGGCCGCAGGTCGGTGTCGTCGAACTGTGCCACCGCCACCGTGACGGTGTCGTCTTCGATGGTCGGGCCCAGTGATCTCGCCCGCTGTGGAGCATCCCAGCACGACGGAGTCCGCGAAGGTGGAGCGGATTTCGTCGAGAACGGAACGGTTCTCCCAGAACCCGCTGGCCGCGAAGATCAGAACCAGCGTGCGGGGACCGGACACGGCGCCGTCGGGCGCAACATCCCAGGCTCCTTGTCGCCACCGGTGAGCCGAGACGTGCATGCGCTACCTCCGACGGTCAGCCTAGTGTCCCGCGAAGCATCAGGGCCGGTCGACGCATCCGCACGGCATGCCGATGCCGATGCCCCTTTGCTCCCGTCGGGCCCAGACTAGGCACCGGGTGCACCCCGATGCTCGGCGCCGGGCAGACGAACTCGGGAGACCAACTCGGCGAGGTCCTCGCGGCTGACCGGTTTGGCCACGAAAGCATCGAATCCGGCGTCGAAGCACGCCCGACGTATCTCGTCTCGAGCATCCGCCGTGACGGCCACGATCAGGGCGGGAGACTCACCGGCCTGTTGCTGCGGCTTGATGTGGCCGACTGCATTGACGCCGTCGAGTTCCGGCATGTGCAGGTCCAACAGGATCAGGTCGAACGCCTCCGCGGACCGGGCCACGGCGTCGGCGCCGTTGGACACCACCGTCACCTCACACTCCAACGACTCGAGCAGAGCCTGGATGACCCGGGCGTTGACCTGGTTGTCCTCGGCGACCAGGACCCGGGCCCCCGCTCCTCCCGGCGCCACAGCCGCGGCCGACTCCTGCTCGGCGGGACGGGCCGGGAACCGGAACTCGAAGGTGGCACCCGCCTCGGGTGACTCCAACAGGGCCCCTGGTGACTCCAGTAGGGACAGCGATCCCCCGAGCAGTTGCGCGAGGTCCCGGGCGATCGTGAGGCCGAGCCCGGTACCTCCGTGGGCCCTCGTCGCCGATGCATCTGCTTGGACGAACGGCGCGAAGATCGCTTCCGACTGCTCCTGGGGGACACCGATGCCGGTGTCCGCGACCGTGATCACGATGTCGCCCTCGGCCACGGCCGCACTGGCCACCACGCGGCCCCCCCTCGGGGTGAACTTGACGGCGTTGCCGACCAATCCGGCGATGATCCGACCGACTTTGTCGGCATCCGACACGAACAGTCCGGAACAGGAGTCGTCGATCACGGGAACGAGTTCGACGCCCTTGCTCCGCGCGACGGCCGCGTACCTGGTGACCACCTTGGTCAGGGTCTGCGCGGGCGTGAACGGCGCCAGGCGCACCTCATCGGTACCGGCTTCCAACTGGGTGTAGTCCAGCAGATCGGTGATGATCGCCACCTGCAGGTTGCCCGACTCCACGATCAGGTCGACGAGTTCACGTTGGCGGGAGTCCAGCAGCGTTGCCTTCAACAGTTCAGCCATTCCGAGGACCCCATTCATGGGGGTGCGCAGTTCGTGGCTGATGTTGGCCAAGAACTGGCTCTTGGCCCGGTTGGCGTCCTCCGCCGCCGCTCGCGCCTGCTCCAGATCCCGGTTCGCGGCCTCGAGTGCCCGGGTGCGCTCCGCCACGCGCTGCTCCAGCGCCGATGCGATGGAGTCCGACGTGGCGTCCAGCGCCGAGCGCCAGGGGTCGGCGCGCTCATCCCAACTCTGTGTGGGTCGGATCTCGAACGCGCACGTCGGGTCGCCTTGCGCGATACACGCCGTCTCGATGGCGAGCAACGGGCTGCCGAAGAATGCCGTCGCCCAGCCGGAGGCGTAGCCCGTCAGCGACGAGCACACCGGTTGCGTGCTGGGACCGAACATCCGCAAGTGGTTCTCGGCTTCGAAGGAGTTGCGCCAGAGCCCCGCCATCTGGAACTCGACCGGTTGCCCGATCGAACCGCAACTCGGTGGGTTCGACGTGGACGATCCCTTCCCACATGTGCATCACGGGCCCCGATGAGATGCGGTCCTGTTCGGACTCCCACACCCCGGATTCGCCGATCACCTGGTAGTCGTCCAAGCCGCAGCGGTAACCGAACTGGCTGAACACGGCCCGCGCGAACTGCTGGCCCAGGTGCTCGACGAGAAGTTCATCCAGCCGGCCCAGCGCCGTCTGCGAGAAGAGCAACATCCGCTGCTGGTTGAGCAGCAGTCGCCCGTCACCGGGCTGGAAGTCGAGCATCGCGCTCAAGTCGATGTCTTCGGCCTTCATGATCCCAATCTCGCCCGATGGTCACTTCTCATTCGCGGCGGGCTCGCCCTCTGGTCGGTACTTGCCCACTGGTCGGTACTTGCCCTCTGGTCGGTAGGGGTGAGGCTACCGACGCACCCCCGGCTGCAGCGACTCCACCAGCCTGACACTCGCCGATGACTGATTCGCGCGGAACCGGTTCCTCAATGGCCGCCTTTCCCCGGGCTTACCCTGGGGGCGGTTACTCCGATCGGCCCGCGGGGAGTTGCTCAAGCCCTCGGGGAGTTGCTCAAGCCCTCGGGAGTTGCTCAAGGTGGAGGGGTCTGCGACCGATGCACATGGATATGGGTGACGGAATCCGTGTTCGCGCGCCCCGATTTCGGCAGGTGAGTCTGCTGGCCACCGGGGCGCTGGCGCTGGCCGTCGTGGCGATGCCCGACACCGCGAGCGCGGCACCGATGCCCAGCGCCGCAACACCGCGCGACATCCACCAGGAGGTCACCCGCGCGCGCCCCGGTGACACCGTGACCCTGCCTGCCGGTGTGACGACATTGCAGCGCCCTCTGGCCGTCCCGCGGGGGGTGACGATCGAAGGCCACCCCAACGGGACTGTCCTGCGCATCGCGCGAGGGGCGGCATCGGAGTTCGGGTACTCGTTCATGATCACCCCTGCCACCCCTGGCGCGACGAACGTGACGGTGCGCAACATCTCCCTGGACGGCTCCCGGTCGCGGGGCATTCCGAACAACACCGGCGGGGGCGTCAAGGCCGGGACCTCCTGGACGATCAAGGGCATCCGCGCGAGCAACATGAGCTACTTCAGGATCTGGGTCTACCGGGTGTCTGACGTGCGGGTGCTTCAGAACGTCTTCGACGCGGGCTTCGGAATGTCCGGCGGCCACGACAACATCGGCGGCGGTCGGTCCAGCCGAGTGACGATCAGCGGGAATCGGTTCGAAACCACCACTCGGGGCAACGCCGTGGATCTGGTCGCCCCCCGCACCGTCACCATTTCGGACAACGTCGCGGTCGGAACCCCCGGACGTGAACACAGCATCTTCCTCGAGGGTCCCCGCACCGCGGTCGTGACCGGCAACCACCTGACCGAGTCGTCGATCACCGTTCAGGGCAACGGGGACTATCGAGGAACAGGCGAGACGGTCAATCCCACCGACGTCAGGGTGGAGGCCAACACCGTGATCAGCGCTCCTTCACACGGGATCGCCCTCAAGTACGAGGACGAGGGCGTGAGAAGGGTCGCGGGCGGTGGGAACTCGATCCTCGACAACGAGATCATCGACAGCGGGGTCAGCGGCGTCGCGATCCTGCACTGCACTGTGGGGGCGGGGGTCCGGTCGGACACCGTCGCCGGTAACTCCGTTCTCAACCCGTTCGCACGCGGCACGCAGTCCTGGGGAACGGGATGCGGAACAGTGCCCAGCAACGGAATCGCGGTCACGGGCGGATCGGCCGAACTCAGTGACAACCGCGTCGTCGACTCCCGCCCTTCCTCCAACACGGAATACGGCATCTACGTGGGAGCGGAACGCGCTCGCGTACCCCTGGGAACGGTGACCCTGGCCGACAACAAGGGCCAGGGCCTTCTCGCGGGGATCAGCAACCGGTAGGTGAACGACCTCAGTCGGTTCGGGCCACGCACCCCCGAAGAACGGTCACGCCGCCCCACCAGACTGCGGTCGCGAAGGGGGAACCTGCGCTCCCCCAGTCGGAGCGCCCTTGACGTAGACCCGCACGCCCGGCCGGACCGCTTCCTGGTAGGTGTGCGTCGAATGCCTGCGGGCGAGCACCACGAGCGCGTCCTTCAAGGTGCGGATGATCGCGGATCGGCTCACGGTCGATCCCGACATGCGGGCCTGAAGTTCCACCGGAGCCGCGACGGCCGAGGTGTAGCCGGCTGATGTCGCCGCGACGAAGAGCTCGAGGTCGAACGCGAACCGCGTCTCGCGCAGCCGGGGCAGGATGTCCGCCAGCACCTCGCGTTTGATGAGCTTGCACCCGGTCTGGGTGTCGTGCACACCGAGGGAGAACAGCGTCGTGACGAGTCGTGAGAATGTCAGCGAGACCATCTTGCGGAACGGGGATGAGGCTGACACCGACTCGCGGTGCTTTTTGTCGGCGTAGACCATGTCCGCGCCGGTGGCGCGGCCGACCTTCAGGTACTCGACCAGGTGTGCGGGGTCGATGTCACCGTCGGAATCCACGAAGCCGACCCATGACCCCCGGGCCCGCGAGAACCCGGCGTGCAGGGCCCCACCCTTGCCACGGTTCGCCGGCAACTCCACGATCCGCACCTGGCGGGACAGGTCCGACAGCGTCTCGATGGAGTCGTCGGTCGACCCGTCATCGACGACGATCAACTCGTAGCCGATGCCCTCGGACTCCATCACGTCCATCAGTCGGTCCACAGCCGGCCGCAACCCCGATCCCGCGTTGTACGCGGGCATGACGACGCTGATCTCGATCTCCCGGTTGGCGGGCATCCACAGGCGCCCGGATTCACCCCACGCCTCCCGCGTGGGATCGGTGCGCTCCTTGAGCAGGACCCGGCCCACGGCAACCGCCGGGTCGACGGCGATGCGGTGCAGTCGCTGCGTGATGCCACGCAGCCAAGACGTAAGCACGGACGCATATTTCGCGAACCAGGCAGGCTGTTGCATGTGTATTCGACCTCTCACGAAGCCCTTCATCGATGCTACTCCGCACGACAGGGGGAAGAACCTGCTGCAGCGTGGTGCTCGTGCCGCGGAGACGTCCCGGCCTCGCGCTTCTTGTTCAGAGGCCCTTCCTGATCGAGCACCCTGCCCCAGCGTGACTGGAGCCCGATACGGCTCGCCTCGCTCCTCCGCACGATCACGTCCTGCAGCGCGCCAGGCGGGATCGGGCTCTCTACGCTGGATTCATGACCCCTACCGACGCTCCCCCCACCATCCTCGTCATCGACGACGACGTCACGATGACCCTGCTGTTCAGCAAACTGCTCGGCTCAACCGGCAAGGTGGTCACGACGAACTCCGGCGAGGAGGGGTTGGCTCTGGCGCGCCAGATCATTCCGGATCTGATCCTGCTCGACGTGCAGATGCCCGGCTGGGACGGCTTCGACGTCATCAACGAGTTGAAGTTGGACCCCTTGGTGCGGCATGTCCCGGTCATCTTCATCACGGCGGAGGTTCTGCCCGAGATCGAATCGCACTGCCTCGAGGCTGGGGCAGCCGACTACATCGCCAAGCCGGTGACGCCGCGAGTTCTGCTGGCGCGGGCCAAGACCCACCTGCTGCTGAAGAAGCAAGCGGACATGTTGGTGGATCAGGCCTTCCGCGACCCGCTGACTGGCGCACTGAGCGCCTGGGCGTTCGGCGAGATGCTCGAGACCGAATGCGCGCGGGCCGCCATGTATGGCTGGCCCACGTCCCTGCTGCTCATCGAGTTCGATCTCCTCGACGAGTACTCGGCCGCCTACGGACCCATCGCGGCCGATGACGCGCTCGCGTCCATCGCCGCCGCGGTCGAGTCCGAGGTGCGCCGACCCGGCGACAAGATCGGCCGCGAGTCGGTCGGACGCTTCTCCGCGCTCCTCCCCCAGACATCCGCGGAAGAAGCCCAGGCGTGCGCCACCCGGCTCAGCGCGACCGTGCGGTCACTGGAGGTGCGCCACAGCAAGTCACCCGAAGGCACTCTGACGGTCAGCGTGGGGGGTGCGGGGTCCGACGGCACCGTCACTGCGGCCGCACTGATGCGCGCGGCCGAGGTGCAGTTGCGCGCCGCGCAGGAGTCCGGCGTCGGTCGCATCCACGTCGGTGCTGTCACCGCATGACGGGACCGGACCGCCGGTGAGCGGGTCATCGGGGTCGACCGGCGAATCGCGCTCACCGCGTAAGGAGATCGGGCTGGTCGCCGCCATCAGCATCGGTGTCGGCGGGATGATCGGTGCCGGGATCTTCTCCATCCTGGGTGTGGTGGCCAGTGTCGCGGGGGCCGCCATGCCTGTGTCCTTCGCCGTCGGAGGAGTGGTGGCGCTCTTCGCGGCCTACAGCTACGTGATGCTGGGCAAGCGTTTCCCGAGCGTCGGCGGCGCCGTGACATTCCTGGTGCGCGGGTTCGGCGACGGTCCGGTCGCCGGGACCCTGAACATCTTCCAGTACCTCGCCTACGTGATCGCCATCGCTCTGTACGCGCACGGTTTCGCCGCCTACGCGCAGACTTTCATCGCACTACCGGGTCAAGTGTGGGCGGTCGGAGTCGTTGTCGTCTTCACCGCGGTGAACTTCATCGGCAGCAGGGTCATGGGGCGGGCTGAATCCGTGATCGTGATCATCAAGGTCGCCATCTTGGTGGTGTTCATCGTCGCGGCGGCGCTCGCGCTCACTCCCGCAGGAGAACAGCAGCTGGCTCCGAGCAACTGGTCGGACACGATGGCGCTGCTCACCGGCGCCGGTCTGATCTTCGTCGGGTACGAGGGATTCGGACTGATCACGAACGCGAGCGGGAACATGCGTCGCCCCTCGTGGGAACTCCCGCGCGCGATCTACATCGCGATCGCGATCGTGATCGTGATCTACCTGTGCGTGGCGGCGGGCGTGGTGTCCAACGTCCCCTTCGACGAACTACGCAATCTCGGTGACGCCGCGTTGGCGGTGGCCGCCGAACCGGCCCTCGGCAATGTCGGATTCACGCTCGTCGCGGTGGCCGCCCTGCTGTCGACGGCCTCCGCCGTGAACGCCACCTTGTTCGGAGCCGCCAACATCTCCTACCAGATCAGCAAGAACGGCGACCTCCCGACACCGTTCTCGCGCGAACTGTGGGGACGTGATGTCGAAGGGCTCTTCATCACCGCGGGCCTCGTGCTCGTCTTCGTCCTGTTGTTCCCCTTGAGTGCCGTCGCTTCGATGGGCAGCGCCGGTTTTCTGCTCGTCTACAGCGCGGTAGGCGTGGGGCACCTACGGATCCGCAGCGAGACCGGTGCTCGGCGGTGGCCGATCATCGTGTCCATCGTCTTGTGCATGACGCTGTTCGTGATCCTGTTCGCCGAGATGGTCCGGGTCGCGCCGACGTCAGCGATTGCCCTGGCCGTCGCGCTGCTGCTGAGTTGGCTCACCGATGTCGGGTACCGCCGATTCCGCAACCGCAGCCTCGCTGGACTGCTGGATCACCACTGAGCCCTGAGCCTGAAGACCGCCCGACCGGCCACTGCGCGCCGGCCACGGTCGGGCCGGTCACCGGCAGGGGGAGGACCCGGAGTCGGTGATCGGCTTCTTGGTGTCCAAGGAGTGGAACGCCCAGCTGTAGCGGTCGGGGTCCAACTGCAACTCGAGCACCCCATGGTGTTCGAAGTCGGCGTATTCACTTTCGATCAGGACCCCCTTGTTGCGCCACGGGGCGGCCCCCTGTTCGGGGCGGTAGACCGCCTGACCCCCGGTTCCGACGACGAACTGCCGGACCCCTTCCATGCTGGGGTTGCCGTCGGCGTCGAGTTGGCCGAACCGTTCGTAGTCGGCTTCGTGTCCGGACAGCAAGATGTCCACGCCGCCTTGATCGAGAGTCCGGTACAGCGCATCGGTGCGCCCGTCGGGTCCGGCGATCCCTGTCGACCAGCGCGGATGATGCATGATCGCCAGCGTGCACTTCGAGTCGTTGGCGGCGAGGTCCTCGGTGAGCCAGATCTGTTGCGGCGACCCCTCACCGCAGCCTCCGATAACGACTGTGCAGTTCGAATTGAGCACGACCACGTGCCAGCGGCCGAGTTCGGTCGACCAGTAGCCCTCGGGGGGGCCGGCCCGCTCGCCGAAGTACTGCCGGAACGTGTTCGCCTCGAAGACCTTCAGTTCCTGATTGCCGATCGCCGGCAGCGTGATGGAACGAAGCCGACCCCACGTCGGTCCGTAGATGTCCTGATACGCCTCGGCCTTGGGAACCTCGTACTGGTAGTCGCCGAGCCCGAGCAGGGCGTCGGGCTGCAGCGACACCGCGATGTCGGAGACTTCCTTGAACCGGCACTGGTTCATGTCCCGGTTCTTCTTCTTCATCGCCGGGTCCTTGGCGTCGCAGGCCATGTCACCGGCCGCGACGACCGTGACCGATTCGGGGACCTCCTTGGCGCACGCCCGCAGCAACAGGAGGATCGCGATGACGATGAGGACGAGGGTGATCCCCATGCCCAGCCAGCGTTTCCAGGTGATGGTTCGTGCCGTCTTGTCCTGCGCATCATCGTCCTGCGACGACTCCGTCACGAGGTCGAGCCCGGCCTGAGATTCCTCTGCCGCAGCGCCAGGTTCATCGTCGTCGAGCGGCTTCACGGCAACCTCCCCTTCGCTCGCAGTCGTCGGGTCCGTCTGCGGGACAGCCAGATCGACAGGATGGCCCCGTAGATCGCCATCGGAAGGATCACCAGGCCCATTCCCGCAGTGACCGCGGGCCGATACGTGAGCACTCCTTTGACGTCACCTTCCGCCACGACCCAGCCGTTCATCCATCCTTCGAGCATGATGTGCTCCGCCCCGGCCAACTGCCAACCGGGGGCGTAGCCCTCGATGAACCCGATGACGGAGGGACCGGCCGGCTTGACGAACGACGTCCGGATCGGGTCCTTGGCGGCCGAGAACACCGCAGTCGAACGTGGGGCGGACAGCGCGGTGTCACCGCCGCGTGGTTCCCGCACGAGGACGACGTTGTTCGGCGACGCCACGGGGCGCAGCTTCACGTCCCGATACGCGACTTCCGACTGCTGCTGGCCGGTCAGATCCCGCAGCCCGTACAGATAGACACGGGTCTCGACCGCGGCTTCGTTGGGCCCGACGAGTGCCTGGAAGTGGGTCCAGCCCTCCCAGGGACCCGCGGTCGGGAGCTTCTCGCACGCATCGGGGCCGCGCAGATACAGGCAGAACTTGGGGTCACGCACGGAGATGCTCTTGCCCTCGAGACTGAACTCGTACAACGACGACGCCCCCATGTCCGGCACGGTGGCACCCAGGCACGCCATGTGTTCGCGGGCCTTCAAAGTGAACGTGGGGTTGTCCGGATCGCCTTCGACGACGGCCGCGAGCCCCGCCTCCTTCTGGGTCTGATCGTCGTAGCGGAAACAGTCCTGCAGCGGTTCGAACTCAGCGATCGCGGAGCCCGACATGCCGCCGACGACAGCAAGTTCGTGTTTGCCCGCGGGTACCCGCACGCGCTCGTAGGGCACTTCGGCGGGCCACAGTGTCCGTTCGGCGACGGGGTCGATGGCCTCGATGGTGACGTTGCGGTAGTCGGTCACCGTACGCCCCAGCAGACGCTCGCCGACGTCGGCGTGCAACACCAGTTGCACCTCCGATGCCACCTGGTCCACGATCACGAACTTCTCGTAGGTGTTCCACTGGTTGCCGAGCCGCGGACGAGGTGCCAGTTCGCAGCCGTCCGTGCCCACCTGCCACAGGCAGATCTGTGGGCGTTTGCCCTTGACCTGGCGGTACTCCAGGCGCACCCGGTAGGCGCGACCCGGGCGCGCGTCCTGGATCACGACACGAGTGCAGGCGGCGTGGTCGATGGCGCTGAGCCGTACGACGTTGCCGGGCAGCATCTGCTTGCGCAGTTCGAGTTCCTCGGTGGGACGCGGTTCGTAGTTGTTGCAGTCGTAGACATCGGAAAACGGGGTCGGGTCGGCTGGTTCGCGCGAGGGCGCGTACGCGACGAACGGAGTCGCCGAGCCCACGGTCACCGTCGGGGGATAGACGGGCTCGCCCTTCGGTCGCGGATACCGCTCCCGCCCCCAGCCGTCGAGGGACACGATGCGGTTATTGGTCTGCACCGCGATGATGTCGCGGCGCGGCACGCGGATCGACCACGGTGGTCGCTGCGAGATGGTGCGTCCGTCCAACGTGACCCGAGTCGGATCCCGGAAGGTGATCCTGCCCTCGCGTTTGTCGTAACTGGGAACGACGACAGCCGCCGCCCGCGCGCGCTGCGCCACGCGATACGTGCCCTTCGGCACCCGGATACTCGTGCGCGCTGTCCCCGCATCCACCGCCGGCACGGGCCAGAACACGGTGTCGTCGGTGACGGCGACCTCGTTGTCGACCGTGGCCAGGATGGTCGGAGGCGGCGGTGCCGGTTCGGTCGTGATCCCGGTGCCGGTTCCGACGCTGCCCACCACCGCCGCACCGGCATCCGTGCGACCCGCTGCCAGCAGTGTGCGGTCATAGGCGCGGACGAGTTCGGACGAGCCGTCCCCCACCTTCCACAGGTCCAGCGGCCCAGACACCGTCTGGGTGACACCGGGCACCCGTTTCATGGCCTTGGCCAGGATGCGGTCGTCGGCGAACTTGCCGCCCGGTAGCCCGCGCACCAGGTCGTGCCGTACGACGATCTGCGAGATGCCGGTGCCGTCCAGCAACGCGGGGATGGGCTCGAAGTCCCCCGTGAGCAGACCGGCCTGGATCGCGTCGACATCCGCCTTGAAGCCGGCGGCATCACCGAAGTAGCCGTCGGGTTTCGGGGTCACCACCGGATGCTTGATGAGCAGGTTCGCGATGCTGTCGACTCCGAAGAACCCCCACGTGGTGGGCATCTGGTAGTAGTCGTCGAGCGGCAGGATCAAGACCTTGCCCGGCCGCGGGTCCGAGTCGATCGTCTCCGCCATGTCACGCCAGAACTCGGGTACCCGCACATGTGCGGACGGCTGCATCGGGCGGATATCGGGAATCACGCCGCCGGTGTAGATCGGGCGGGGATAGGCCAGGATCGCCAGCACCCCGGCCCCGGTGGCCACCGCGAGAACCGTTGCCGGGCGGGGGGCCCATTCCGGCCAACGCAGGCGACGTCGCCGCGGTGGCACGGCGCCGCCATCGGGAGCGGCCCCGTCGCCGTCGTCGGACAGTTCGGCGGCTTTGGCTGCTTCCTCCGCCGCAGCCCTCGCCACCGCTCGGGATACCGCGAACCGATGGGCGACCCCCTCGACCCCGATGGCGATCAAGATGGCGAAGAACACGACCAGGAGTTGCCCGAGCTTGCTCATCGGCTCGCGGAACAGCCAGAACATCGGAACGTGCAGATACATCCACAGGTTGATCTGTTCCAGCGGCGGCATCAGTCCCTTGGCCAGGAACACCACGAACCCGCTGATCCCGATGAGCCACAGGGCGGCGCGACGGCGAGCGCGCACCGCCAGGACGGGAGCGAGGAAGACCATCACCGGGATCATGTACCTCATCCAGATCCAGGTCGGTTCGTCCAGGCTGGCGGCGAACGGCAGGTACTGGGGGCGGAACCATGCCCAGTTGGCGACCAACGTCAAGATGTTGGGGATCTGGTTGTTGATCTGGGCCCAGGTCCAGTTCGTGGGGTCGGTGAAGGCGGAGTTCGCCGCCGCGCCGCCGCCGCCGGTGTAGGCCTGGATGAACGGCAGCATCCACCAGAGGTTCAGCAGGATCACCCAGGGGGCCGCGAAGGCGAACCACTTGATCAGCTTCCACAGACCCTTGCGGCCGACGACGACGAACACGAGCGCGGGAGTGCCGATGACGGCCCACAGCACGGCCACCACGAACATCGGGGGGTTGAACGCGAGGAACGAGGTGGGGAGGAACGCGATCCCCCCACCGCTGGCGGGATTCGTCTGCCCTGCGCCACCCGCAGGGCCATGCCGGTGAAGATCGCGACCGTTCCCACCGAGATGATGTTGAGCGGGTTCGGGATCCGGGTGAGGAAGAAGCCGTTCATCACGGCGAAGGATCCGGCGACCACCACCGCTGTGGGACTACGGACGATCGCTGCCGCCGCATAGGCGGTTCCGACGGCGACCATGCCGTAGAAGATCGTGTAGAAGAGCCACTGCGCGACTGTCTCGTCGGCACCGAACAGCCCCACGAAGTCAATGAGGAAGAACTCGAAGATCCGACCGATGGTGTGGGCAGCGGAACCGGCTCCGGACACCTGATGGTTCCAGGAGTACAGGACCTCGGCGCTCCAGCCGCGCCGGATGAACGGCCCCATGTCACCGGTGGCGATGAAGGTGCCGGAGCGGAACCACGTGCTGACGATGACCGACGAGATGACTCCGGTGATGACGTAGGCGCGGGTCATCACCGACCAGGAGGACGGCCTCAAGCGCGACGTCCAGCCCAGTTTCACCCTTCGATCGTGACTGATCACAGGGACGGAATGCACAAGTAGGGCAGGTTGGGAGGCAGTCGTAATACTCGGCGCCCCTCGATTGCTTGGGCCGGCACGTTCTCCTGCTCCGACCCACCGGCGCAGTGGCGCGCGCGTAGAGTGGCGATGTGACTCAGGCGGAGGTTCGAGACGGGTCGGTCGCGCAGCGAGAGCGTGCGCTCCGCGTCGTGGAACAAGTCCTGTCCGGCAGTGGGGCACCGTGGGCGTGGCAGGGGATGCCGGGTGTCCCGCAGAAGTGGACCCAGCAGACCGGTCCCGCCGACCTCGACCTCTGGTGCGGCGCCGACCTCGACCCCCTGGTGGCGCGGTTGGCGGGGGCATTGCCCGCCGCTGTCGTCGCGCGGGCCACGGACCCCCGACGACTTCGTCACTGCAGTCTCGCTGTCGAGACGTCAGCTGGACTCGCGGTGGTCGATGTGACCTTCGGGGATCTGCGCGTCGGCCCCGTTCTGTTGGTGCCCCGCGAGCAAGTCCAGGTGCGGCAAGGTCCGGACGGTCCCCGACTCGTCGGAGTCTCGGCCGCCGCGGACCTTCTCGTGCGTCCCCTGTTGCGCGGCCGGATCCCCGAGGCAGCGCGGGTCGCTGCCGCCCGCGATGGCTGGGGCGAGGCCGCAGCCCAAGAGCGGACGCAAGCAGCTGAACAATGGCGACAGCAGTTGGGTGAACTCGCGGACTCCATCGTGGCGGCCCTCGACGGCGCCGAACCTGATCCGGCGTTGCCGGGGCTGCTGCGACGGCGTCTGCTCACCCTGACCGTCAGCCCGGCAAATCTCGTCGCGTCCCTGCGCCAGTGGCGCAGCATCGTGCCCGCCGGACCGTCCGCCGGTCCTCTGGGGCTGCGGACCCGCGGGGCAGTCGTCGCCTTGGTGGGTACCGACGGCGCGGGCAAGTCGACCGTCGCCGAGGATCTGCGGGGTCGGTTGGAGCGGGCGGGTTTCCACACCTCCGAGTCGTACTTCGGGATGGCTCGCGGGAACCTGCCGGGAGTGGGACTGGCCCGCAAACTGCTGGGCATCGAGAAAGCCGGGGACTCCGGCACCGAGCAGGTCGACGACAACACCGCCCCCGCTGATCCCTCTCCCACGGCGCCACCGGCCACCACCGATCCGGGCGCCGACCGTCCCGGGCTGCGCCGGTTGGCTGCCTGGTTCTACGCCGGTGAATACGGCTGGCGCTATCTGCGCACGGTCGCCCCGCGGCGCTGGCGCAAGGACATCGTGATCTGCGACCGCTACGTGTACGACCTGCGGGAATCGCCGTGGCCCGGGTCGCGGGCGTCATGGCTGGTGGAACGGATCGTGCCCCGTCCCGACATCCTGGCGCTGCCCGACGCCCCAGCCGAGGTGATCCACGCCCGCAAGCCCGAGCGCCAACTGGCTGAGCAGGCCGCCCAACAGCAGAAGTTCCGGGCGCTGCTCGCGGAGCGGCCGGCGCGCAGCGCCGAGGTCGTCGTGGACACCTCCGGGCACACCGAGGATTCGGTGGCCCCGCTGGTCCTGGCGGCCATCTCCGCAGCATCACTGCCCCGATGACCGCTCCCGCGGACTCGGTGGCGGTGCCCGCGGTCGACAGCCTCGCCCCTTTCCTCCGCCGCCGCCGCATGGTCGAGGCTGCGGTACTCGGACTGGTCGTCGGCATCTTGGTCGTACTGCCCTGGACCTCCGGCGGCTACCTGCTCCTCCTCGACTGGGTGAGCGGCCCCAACCAGGCCCTGACTCCGGGAGTGTTCGGGTTGTCCGGCTCGGCGTTGGACGCACTCCCGTTCCGACTCGCGACGCAAGCCCTGCGTCTGACCATCGGCCCTCAGGCCACCTCGTGGCTCGTCATCTTGATCTTCTTCCCCATCGCCGCCGCCGGCATCGCAGCGGCATCCGGCGGCTCCCGCTGGCGGTTCCTGCCCGCCGCCCTCTTGATGGTCTGCAACCCCTGGGTCGTGGACCGGGTGCGAGCGGGGCATGTCGCTCTTCTGCTCGGAGTGGCGCTGCTGCCGTGGCTGTTCACGGCGGCTCGCGATGCCCGCGAACGCGGTGCGATGTTCGCGGTTCGGCCGGCTCTGTGGTTCGCTCTCGCGATCTCCCTGAGCCCGCACACCGCCTGGCTGGGCGGAGCCGTCCTGATCGCCGTGCTGGTCACCCCTCGACCGACGTGGCGCGATGTCGTCAGGACCATCCAGGTCTTCGTCACCGCCGGCCTCGTGTACTCCTACGCCTTGGTCCTGTGGCTCACCGGCACGCGCACCCTGCGGGTGACCGAAGCCGACCTGTCCGCCTACCAAACCTTGCCCGGCCCCGGCGGTCTCATGACCACCGTGTTGAGTCTGCACGGCTTCTGGCGTGGTGGATCGGGACAGGTCAGGGATCTGCTCGGCCCCGTTCTCGGGCTCGCCCTGTTCATCGTCATCCTCGCGGCCGTCATCGTCGGCCTGGCCCGCCTGGTCGGCAGCGAACCGACCCGTGGTCGACCGCTCGTTGTGCTGACGATCGTGGGGTTGCTGCTCGGCGCAGGAGTGCTCGGCCCGCTGGGTTGGCTGTACCGGCTCGCGTTCGCCCACCTGCCGTTGTTCGAGGCGATGCGCGAGCAACAGAAGTGGCTCGCCCTGGCCCTGCTGGGCTACGCCATCGGCTTCGGAGCGGCCGTGGAGTGGGTCGCGTCACGCGCTCGGTCGCGCACCAGTCGGCCGCGCGACAACTTGCCGCCGCGCTGGCCCGTCGCGCTTGCGGGGGCACTGCCCTTGGTGATGGCGCCGGCGTTGCTGTGGGGCCTGGGCGGAAGCATCTCGGTGAGCAAGTACCCGGCCGGCTGGGCCGCGGCCGACGAGGCCATGGGCCCCAGGGGCGGGTCCGCGCTGTTCCTTCCCTGGCACGCCTATCAACCATTCGAGTTCACCGACGGGAGGGCCGTCGCGACCCCGGCCCGGGCTTTCTTCCGCCGCGAGATCATCAGCAGCGACGCCGTCGAGCTTCCCCAACTGCGCACGGACTCGACCTCGCTGCGCATGGAGTACCTCGACCGGGTCATCGCCCATGCGGGGGAAAACGCGTTCGGTCGGATGGTCGCACCGTTGGGCGTCGACTACGTCCTGGTGTCGAAGGAACGCGAGACGGGCACCTACGACTGGGTGAGTCGGCAACCGGGCCTGACGCTGGTGTTGGAGACCGAGAGCATCGACGTGTACCGGGTCGACGAAAAGGGCATCGGACGGGTCGTGACGGCCCGCATATCCGACTACGACCAGGCAGTGGCCGACGCCCT
>JBAOHO010000003.1 GCA_037045355.1 Candidatus Nanopelagicales bacterium
GTTGGCGGTTGTATGTCAAGCAGGTCGCGGACGCCCTGCCCGGCGTCTCGCTGTACTTCATGCAGTCGAACGGTGGGCTGGCGCAGGCCGCCGGTTTCCGGGGCAAGAACGCGGTGTTGTCCGGCCCGGCCGGCGGGATCGTCGGTATGGCGCAGACCTCGTTGGCCATCGGGTTCGACAGGGTCGTCGGTTTCGACATGGGCGGAACCTCGACGGATGTGAGCCACTTCGCCGGTGAGTACGAGCGCACCTTCGACAGCCGAGTCGCCGGCGTGCGCCTGCGGGCTCCCATGCTGGACATTCACACCGTCGCCGCCGGTGGGGGATCGATACTGTCGTTCGACGGAAGTCGGTTCCGGGTCGGGCCCGAGTCCGCCGGCGCCGACCCCGGACCTGCGTGCTATCGACGTGGAGGCCCACTCACCATCACGGATGCCAACGTCATGCTGGGACGAGTCCGCCCTGATCACTTCCCGGCGGTGTTCGGACCGGGCGCCGATCAACAGTTGGATGCTGCTGTCGTCGAGCGGATGTTCACTGACCTGGCGCAGCATGTCAGCGACACGACCGGTCAGGTCCGCAGCGCCCACGACGTCGCTCTTGGGTTCATCGACGTGGCCGTGGCGACCATGGCCGATGCCATCAAACGGATCTCGGTGCGCAAGGGTCATGACCTGCTCGATCATGCTCTGACGTCGTTCGGGGGAGCAGGCGGACAACACGCGTGCGCCGTCGCTGAGGCGCTCGGTGTCACGACGGTCATCGTTCCTCCTCGCGCGGGTGTGCTGTCCGCGGTGGGGATGGGTCTGGCCGATGTGAAGGGAATGCGGGAACGAACGGTGGGGCAACCCCTGGAAGAACTGACTCCCGATCACTTGGCCGCGATCGCTGAGGAACTCGCCGTCGAAACGCTCGACGAGATGGCCCCCGCAGAGGACACGGCGCAGACCATCAGACGTGTCTACGTGCGCTACCAGGGAACCGACACGTGGACTGCCGTCCTGTTGGCCGGGCACGCTGAGATGACCGCGCAGTTCCGGGAGGTGCATCGCCGGATCTTCGGGTTCGACCTCGACAGGCCAGTGGTCGCCGAGGCGGTCTCCGTCGAGGTCACGGTCCCTACTGAACAGTTCGCCGTGCAGGAACACCCCGACGGCACAACCCGGGACAGTGGCTCCGGGCCGGACAGTGGCTCCGGGCTGGACAGAGGCTCCGGGCCGGACAGAGGCTCGGTGCGGGACCGAGCAGTGACCACCGGCGAGGTCTGGTTCCCCGACGGTCCCCATGAGGTGCCCATCTGGCGGCGCACGGACATCGGGATCGAGAGCACGGTGGCCGGTCCGGCGCTGGTGGTCGAGCCCGATGGAACGACCGTCATACCTGCCGGATGGTCGCTGCAGCGAGTGCCCGCGGGACACCTGCTGATCTCACGCGATCAACGACGCCTCCCTGACGCCACCTCGACCGGTATCGATACAGAGCAAGCGCCGGATCCGGTACTGCTGGAGATCTTCAACAACTTGTTCATGTCGATTGCGGACCAGATGGGAAGCCGGCTGGCGGCCACGGCGCAGTCGGTCAACATCAAAGAGCGGCTCGACTTCTCGTGTGCACTGTTCGACGCGACCGGGGCGTTGATCGCGAACGCTCCCCACATGCCGGTTCATCTGGGTTCCATGGGGCGGACGGTGCGCGAGGTCATCGAACGCAACGCCGGACTCATGGTCCCGGGCGACGTCTACGCCATCAACGACCCGTATCACGGTGGCACCCATCTGCCTGACATCACCGTGGTCAGCCCGGTGTTCCCCCAGCAGTTGGGGCTGCCGGCAGACACCACCCCGTCGTTCTTCGTCGCCTCCCGCGGACACCACGCCGAACTGGGTGGGATCACCCCCGGATCCATGCCCGCGTTCAGTACCACGCTGACCGACGAAGGAGTCCTGTTCGACAACTTCCTGCTCGTTCGTGACGGTCGGCTGCGCGAGGAGGAGTTGTACGCGTTACTGCGCCGGGGGCCCTATCCATCGCGGGACCCGGACACGAACATCGCGGACCTGCGGGCGCAAGCGGCGGCGAACGCCAAGGGAATCGACGAACTTGCCCGGATGGTCGCGCACTTCGGGGCCGACGTCGTCGATGCCTACATGAGTCATGTCCAGGACAACGCTGCGGATGCGATCCGGCGCGTCCTCGACGAAGTGTCGGACGGCACCTATCGGTACGAGATGGACTCCGGTGCCGTCATCCAAGTCTGCATCACCGTCGATCGGGTGCGACGGCGAGCGGTGATCGACTTCTCGGGATCCACCCAGCAACTGCACACCAACTTCAATGCTCCGACGTCGGTGGTGACGGCCGCGGTCCTGTATGTGATGCGCACGTTGGTCGAGGACGACATCCCGCTGAACGATGGTTGTCTGCGCCCCATCGACATCGTGGTACCGACGCCGTCAATGCTCGCCCCTGAGCCACCCGCGGCCGTCGTTGCGGGGAACGTCGAGACCTCGCAGGCGATCACCGGTGCCCTGTACGGGGCTCTCGGGGTGCAGGCAG
Source organism: Candidatus Nanopelagicales bacterium (assembly GCA_037045355.1). NCBI lineage: Bacteria > Bacillati > Actinomycetota > Actinomycetes > Candidatus Nanopelagicales > Candidatus Nanopelagicales bacterium. The sequence goes on from JBAOHO010000003.1 coordinate 2,557, forward strand.
AGGGCTCCGGCACGATGAACAACCTGGTCTTCGGCAATGAGGACGTGCAGTACTACGAGACGATCGGATCGGGGTCGGGTGCTGGCGACGGATTCCCGGGTACTGACGCGGTGCAGACCCACATGACGAACTCGCGGCTCACGGATCCCGAGGTGCTGGAAGCGCGCCTGCCGGTGTGGGTGGAGGACTTCACGATCCGGCGGGGCAGTGGCGGAGTCGGACGTTGGCCCGGAGGAGATGGGCTGGTGCGGAGACTGCGTTTCCGGGAGCCGGTCACCGTCTCGGTGTTGTCCGGTCATCGCCGGATTCCGCCCTACGGGATGGACTGGCGGGTCACCGGGGGCGCTGGGTCGAAACATCGTGGAGTACGCCGGAGGCGCCACTGTCGAACTGCCCGGCTGCGATTCGGTGGCGCTGGGCGTGGGGGACGCGATCGTCGTGGAGACTCCCGGCGGCGGGGGATTCGGGGAGCCGGACTGAGCGGGCAGTCGAGGGGAGGCGTGCGGCAGCGCTGTGGGCGCACTGAGTCCAGTGGCGCTGGGTGGGGTGAGTGACGGGACTTGAACCCGCGACATCCTGGACCACAACCAGGTGCTCTACCGGCTGAGCTACACCCACCATCGCCGGGCCTGAGCCGCGGCGCCCCAAGTGTAACCGCCGCCGTTGCGGAGGTGGGTGATCGGGAGTAGGCCGGTCAGGAGGAAGGTTCGGCGCGGGGCACCGGCGCGATCGCCGCCTCGCGGTAGTAGCGCAGCTCAGCGATCGAATCGAGGATGTCACCCATTGCGCGGTGGTTTCCGGTCTTCTGTGGTGACGCGTAGTACACCGGCGGGTACCACCGTTTGAGCAGTTCCTTGATGCTCGAGACGTCGATGACCCGATAGTGCAAATGGGCGTCGAGTTCGGGCAGGTCGCGGGCGAGGAAGCCCCGATCCACGTAAATGGTGGATCCACCGAGGGGTGCCTTGCGTGCTTCGGGCACGTGGCTGCGTACGTAGTCGAAGACCATTCGACCGGCCTCGGCCAGCGTCACCCCAGTGGGGATCTCGTCCGTGAGACCCGACTCCTCGTGCATCTGCACCACCACCGGATCCATGGCCGCCCAGGGCTCGTCGGGGGGCTTGATCACGACACTGACGCCCGCGTCGACAGGGGTCAGGTCCCCTTCGGTGACGACACACGCGATCTCGACCAAGGCATCGCTGGTCAGATCGAGACCGGTCATCTCGCAGTCGATCCAGACGATGCGTTGGCCGGGGTCGGGTGGCCGCGTCGCTGCCGCAGTGTGCTCGGTCATGCAGCACACCCTATCCGGGTCGGCCCTATCCGCGATCGCGCGTCGGCACTCTCCTGTCGGATACCGTGTCGGCACTCTCGTGAACCGTGCTGGTCATTCCAAATCCGTGTCAGACCAGCGCTGACCCGGCTCCAGCCCGGTGGCACCGGTCCCGGCGGAGTGAGTCCCACCGGTGGCGCGTCAGGGCAGGACGTCGGGCGACCGTAGGGAGGGAGGGGCGGTCGAGCCGGGCGTTCGTGCGAACGTCTTCTGGTGACATCTCGTGGGGACGTACTCTCGAGGACGTACTCTCGAGGACGTACTCTCGGGGGCAGATCCAGTGCGCACGACGGAGGAGCGGTCATGTCAGTGATGGGTGATCCCAGCATGAACACCAATATGCATCGGGCTTTCCAGCGCGAGATTCCGCGGCTGCAACGAGGTCTGCAGCGCGCCAATCTGGCTGACGCGAGGCAACGGGAGGGCCTGGCAGCCCGCTACAAGTTCTTCTCCGACACCCTGCACCATCATCACGAGGGCGAAGACATCTACCTCTTCGCAACTATCCGCGGCGATGCCAACGCCGACGAGGTCGCCGTATTGGATGCGATGGAGGCGGAACACACCGCCCTGGTCACAGTCCTGGGCCGACTTGATCGTGAGTTCGCGAACCTGTCCGCCGACTCCGACAAGACATCGATCTCGGCAGACCTGGATGAACTACTACGGGAACTCAGCGCCCACGGAGATCACGAGGAGCGCGAAGGCGTGCCGATCATCCAGAAGTACTTGACCGAGTCCAACTACAAGGACTTCCTGAAGTTCAATCGTTCAGCCCCCACCGCATCACTGGTCTTCCCTTGGATGTGCGACGGCGCTGACGAGAAGATCACCGCGCAAACGTGGGGAGTCATCCCCGCACCGGTTCGGTTGTTCCTCAAGCCGACGATGACTCGCAAGTACAACAAGTTCACGACCCAGTGCGGGGTCTGACGCCGCGCGCTACAGGTTCAAGTCGGCGCCGACGTGGCTGATGCTCCGACGGCGTAATCGACCGTTTCTTGCGCTTCAGCCTTCACCTTCAGTGGACGATCGCCACCGGGCACTTGGCGTGATGCATGACGCCGTGTCCCACCGAGCCCAGCAGCAGGCCCACGAACCCACCACGACCACGCGAACCGACGACCAACAGCGCGGTGTGGTCCGACAACTCGGTGAGCACATGCACCGGAGCGCCACGCTGCACGTCCTGGATCACCTTCACGTCCGGGTAGCGCTCGGAGTGCCCTGCCAACACTTCAGCGGTTGTACGCATCTCATTGCCCTTGATGTCCGCGAGGAGTTCAGGCGGTGAGAATGTCGGGACTCCCGTGATCGCACCGATCGGTGGAACCTCCCAGGTGTGGACCACACGCAGAACATTGCCGCGCCGGCTCGCGTAGTCGTATGCGAAGTCCAGAGCCTTCAGTGCATGCTGCGAACCATCGACCCCGACGACCACTTCCTTGGCCTTAGGGTCGGCGCGGTGCCGCACCACGACCGCCGGGCAAGCGGCGTGGGTCGAAACCTGGCGAGAGACGCTGCCCACGAGTAGCGCATTGAATCCGCTCCGACCGTGGGATCCGAGGACCAGCATGGTGGCCTCGTGGGATTGTTCGACCAGGCTGGCGGCAGGCGGCCCCGCCAACACGACACCCTGGATACGCAGATCCGGATTGAGGGCCTGAGCGGCAGTCATGGCCTTCTCCAGGGTGTCGTCCGCGTCGATGCGCAGACCATCCATGAGTCGGGCTTCGTACGACCCGCCCGCGCCGGTTCCGAAGGCGACAGGCGGCAGACTCCAGGTGACCACGATCTTCAGAGGCAGGCCTCGATCGGCAGCAGCAACTACTGCCCATTCAAGGGCCAATTCAGACGCGGGCGAACCGTCGTATCCGAGGACGATGGGTTCAGACATGGCGCACCTCCCAGGTGTGGTCTTCTCCTCCAGGCTAGATTCCTCCTCTCTGTGTCATCGGCAGTCGAGGGTCGGTAGTTGGGGCGCAAAGGTCCCGATCCGATGGGACTTTCGGCAGGGTCCGAGTCCCCCTCGAGCGCCCGGCCTCGGTGCCCGTGTCGTCTCGTGGTATGTCCTCGTCGTCTCGTGGTCGGTCTTCGTCTCCCTGATGGTTCGGTCCTCGTCTTCGTTGGTGGTCGGTCCTCATCTTCATGTTCATGTTCATGTGGTCAGTAGGGTGGGCTGCGGGAAGGGAGCGGTCATGTGTGACACGTTCGTCGCCCTCGGCGATTCGACGGCCGACGGTTCGGTGGTGTTCGGCAAGAACAGCGATCGGGAACCGAACGAGGCCCATGAGGTGACCATGGTGTCCGCGGGTGAACATCCTGACGGGTCACGGGTGCGATGCACTCACATCTCGGTGCCTCAAGTGCGCCGGACTCATCGGGTCCTGCTCGCCAAGCCGTACTGGATCTGGGGTGCGGAGATGGGCGTCAACGAACGCGGCGTTGTTATCGGCAATGAAGCCCTGTTCAACCGCGGGACCCGCGAGGATTCCCCAGGCCTGATCGGAATGGATCTGCTGCGACTCGGGCTGGAACGAGCCGACACCGCAGCTGAGGCGGTGGCTGTGATCAGCGAACTGCTGCAACGTCATGGTCAGTCCGGGCAAGCCGGGCACACCCACGACTTCCAGTACGACAACAGCTTCATCGCGACCGATCGCACGGAAGCGTGGATCCTTGAAACCATGGGCCGGGATTGGGTGGCTCGCCGCGTCACCGATCGGGCGTCCATCTCCAACGGGCTCACCACGCGCACCACGTGGGACTTGGCGTCGGTGGGCATCAGCGACGGCACTGATGTGGCCAGGCAGTTCGCCGAGCCGGTCTACACCCGATTCGCCGACGCCACGGGACGCCAGTGCCGCACCACCGATGCCCTCGACGAGCGCCGGGGTTCCCTGACCGTCGCCGATGCCATGGATCTGCTGCGCCACCATGACAGCACCGACGCCGCCTGGAGCCCCTCCCGTGCGCTGATCGGCCAGGACGTGTGTATGCATGCCGGTTTCGGACCGGTGCGCTCCAGCCAGACCACCGGCTCGCTCGTGGCCCGACTCGGTGACGATGGCGTGACTGTCTGGGTCACCGGTGCCTCAGCGCCCTGCACGGCCACGTTCACCCCAGTGTGGGTGGACATCGATCCGCCGGATTTCGGGCCACGGCCCCGCGGCTACTTCGACCCGGACACCAAGTGGTGGCGCCATGAGTTGCTCCATCGGGCCACTCTGCGCGACTACCCCCACCGGATTCGGGTGTACGGCGCAGATCGGGATGCCCTGCAAGAGGATTTGCTCAACACGGTGCCCGCGGCGAATGCCCCCGCCGCAGAGCGGGCGGCGTTCAGTTCAGTTGCGCTCGAGCGAGTAGAACGTGCCGAGTCCGAGTGGCTGAACGCCGTGTCGCGAACTCCCGTGGACGTGCCGTTGACCGATCGCCTCAGAACCGCCCCTTATCGCCGGGCCTGGGATTCGTTCGACCGACAGGCCCGTATGCCAGAGGAGAATTGATGCGCGCTGTCATCGCCACACCCACGACGCCTCGATACCTGTGGACGGCGGCCGCGGGCCGGGTCCGGGGCGGCGCCGGCTGGGGACCCGGCGGCATCCTGCAGTTGGCCGACGACCTGCCGGCACCCTCCCTGCCCGCGGGCCCCGGCTGGGTGCGTCTGAAACCGGAACTGTCGGGGATCTGCGGCAGCGATCTGGGCCTGGCTCATGCCCGGATCTCTTTCGTCCTTAGTGCCATCTATCGATCCGATCGCATGATTCCCGGACATGAGAGCGTCGCCGTGGTCACCGAGACCGGACCACGCTCCCGGCTGCGGGTGGGCGATCGGGTGGTGGTCGACCCTCTCATGCCGTGTGCGGTCAAAGGATTCGATCCCGTCTGTGCGACGTGTGCTGCCGGTCAGCCTCACCTGTGCGAACGGTTCGATGAGGCTGGTCCCGTCGTTCCCTGTGTGGCGCCGGCCATTGGATTCACCGATGTCGTCGGAGGTGGGTGGGGGCAGGAGATGGTCGCTCACGACTCTCACTGCTACGAGGTGGGGCAGTTGCCGTCCCGCCGGGCCGTGCTCGCCGAACCGGCATCGATCGGGCTGCATGCGGCGTTGCGTTGGCGCCGCACGGGAGATCGGGTCGTCGTTATTGGCCCCGGGACCATCGGTCTCTTGGTCACCGCCGCCTTGCGCATGTTGCACCCCGACCTCGACATCGCGGTCGTCAGTCCGGGGGAGTTCGGGGCGGCGAAAGCCATGGCTGCGGGCGCCGACCGCACATTGCCGGCCGGTGCGGCGGCGGTGCAGCAGTTGGCAGACAGTGACGGAGGCCGGGTGCTGCGGCCCCGCATGACCCGAATACCTGTGCTGGAACACGGTGTCGACGCGGTGTTCGACTGTGTCGGCCACTCGGACACCATCGACTTGGGTCTGCACATCCTGCGGCCGCGCGGGACGCTGATCTTGGTGGGCGCCGCCGGTCGCCAGAACGCTGACTGGTCGCTGGTGTGGCACCGCGAGTTGCAGGTCGTGGGCACCGTGTTCTACGGACCAGAACCCGATTTGGGGCGCAGCACCTTCGCGCAGGTCCGCGAGTGGCTGTCCGATCCCGGATATCGCGTGGACGGCCTGGTCACGCACATCGCGGACTTGGATGACTGGACGCAGGCGTTGACGACCGCGAGTTCGGGGCCCGCGGCGGGCGCAGTCAAGGTGACGTTGCGACCGAACCCGGACCTTCCTCTGGTCGAGTAAGAGAAGCGCCGGACCTGACGCTGACACTGGGATCGCCCGTCAGCCACCATCGCCAGGGGCGATCGGTGTCTCGGCTGATCCCGATGCGGCGCCCGTACGAGATCGGGCCGACAGGCGCGGTCGTCTCCTGCAGTTGCAGCAGTCCCGTACCGTCCAGTGGCGTGCCGCTGGCGGCCAGTGAGACCCCGGTGACTTGACCGAGTCGCCCTGGCCCGCTCGCCAGCCGGTGATCGGGTCCGGCCGCAGCCCCGCGCCGGTGTCGGGCGAGATCGACGTTGCCACTGACCTGCGCGGCGCGTAGCAGGACCCCACCCGCAGCGCCTGATTCATGCGCGACGATGTTCAGGCAGCGATGTACCCCATAGCTGAGGTAGACGTACAGGTGTCCGGGCGGCCCGAACATGGCGGCGTTGCGTCGGGTCCGACCCCGCCCCGCGTGGGATGCGTCGTCTTGGCCAGGTCCGGCGTACGCCTCGACCTCGACGATGCGCAGGCTGATTCCGTCGTGGGTGGTCACCCAGTGGCCGAGCAGTCGAGGTGCAGCGACCTCGGGTCGTTCGTGCAGGAACCCGAACATGATCGAACTGACTGGCGCGTCTGTGCCCGGGAGCGTAGCGACGTCCGACGCGCCCGGTCAGGACGCGGAAGGCGCGGGAGCTGAGGGGGCTGGAGCGGTGGGGACCTGCGGCGCAGCACTTTGCAGCGTCGTGATGTCCACGACCTCGGCCTCCGGCGGAGGTGTGATGGTCACCGGGGCGTTCCAGTCGCTGAGGGTCATCGAACCCTTCGTGCCTTCGGGGGCCTCGATCAGCAGCGGGTAGGGCTCACCGACAGTGGCGATCCACAGAGTCGCCTGCTTGCTGGTGAGGCCGATCGCGGGTACGCCGTTGATGTCCTTGGTGTCGCCCTTCTTCATGTCGGAAGGCGCATTCAGCGTCGAGGCCGCGAAATCCTTGACCGACCCAAGACCGGCGAACGTCTGCGCGGCAGGATTGTCCTTGGGCACTGACAGCCACTTACCGGCAACGTCGGCTTCATTGGCGCCCAGGCTCTCGGCGAACCCGCCTCCCTTCACGTAGTAGGCGGTGGGCGTGGCCACCACCTGGACCGGCTCGCCCCCGGGCTGACCGAGTGTGCCCTGCGAGCCTTCGCTGCTGATGGTGAGGTCAGTCAGAATCTCTTGGCCCTGGGCCTCGGTCACGAGTTTCACCTTGACGCTGGTGGCCGATTCCGCAGCGGTCTTGGCCTGCGCGAGGATCTCGTCGGGTTTGAGGTCCTGAATCCCGTTCGGGGTCGCCGAAACGCTGGGTGCAGCACTTGATGCAGCGCTGGAGGGGTCGGACGAGGTTCCCGATGAACTGCAGGCACCGAGCCCGCCGATGACCAGAACTGCGGTGGCCGTCACTGCGGCGGGGGTACGGAGCCTCATGGTGGCGGTCCTTCCGGATTGGTCCCGCCAGGGTAGTGCCCGGGCCGGTGGGGCCTCAGCGCAGGGTCTGCTCGAACATCGCGAGGATCCGCTCCCACGCATCGGCGGCAGCAGTGTCGACGAACCCCGCGTGCATACCGCGAGTGAAAGGCGCGGCCCACTTCGGCGCCGATGAGTGATTCATGAACGAGTGCCCCGCCTCCGGGTACTCCTTGACGTCATGGGGCACGTCGGCACTCTCCAAAGCGGCTTCCAACTGGGCCGCGGCGCCGACCAGTGAGCCGTCGCGGGCGCCGTAGGACGCGACCATGGGGCAACTGCCCGCCACGGCGGCCGCGAGGTTCTTGGGCAGGCGCCCGTACTGCGCTGCCGAGACATCGAAGCCCTGGTTCGCCATGACGATGGCGAACCCGCCGCCCATACAGAAGCCGGCGATCCCGACCTTGCCTGTGCAATCGTCACGTCCTGCCAGCCAGTCGCGCACCGCCAGGATTTGTTCGGCCGCCGGTCCCTGGCCCGACGACATGGAGCGAGCCACAGAGACCAGGCAGGAGATCCGGTTGCCCCGGGCCAGGAGGTCGGGGGCGAAAGCGAGGTAGTCCTCTGCTGCGAAGCGATCGGTCAGCGAGCGGATGTCGTCATTCAATCCGAACAACTCGTGGATCACCACGACGGCCGGCCACGGCCCCTCGCCGTCCGGGACCGCGAGGTAGCCGGGGATTGCACCCGCCGTGGTGGCGGCAGTCAGGTCGGTTCTCATGGCCCCACCGTAGTGCGGAGACACCGTCGTGCGGACACAGTGTGGTGCGGTGACGCAGTCGGACGCGGGGAATGGCCAGCTCCGGCGTCGCCACCAGCGGCACATGCGGACTGTGCCGCCCCTGGCGCTCCAGTCGCCCAACCCCCACACTCACAGATCCGGGCTGAGAGCTGTGCTCAGCCTTCGTAGTAGGAGTCGATGTCGGACAGTGCCTGATCCAGGATCTCCAACCCCTCGCGGGCCTCGTCGTCGGTCACGACACACGGAGGCACGACGTGGAGGCGGTTGAAGTTGGTGAACGGCAGTAGACCGCGGGACACGCAGGCGGCCGTCAGTGATGCCATCGCCTCGCTGGTTCCCCCGTACGGTGCCAGCGGCTCGCGGGTCGCGCGATCCGTGACCAGGTCCAGCGCCCAGAAGACCCCCAGGCCACGCACCTCGCCGATGACCGGGTGCTTGTCCGCCATCTCCCGCAGCGCGGGACCGATCACCGACTCACCGATCGCCCGAGCGTTCTCGACGATGCCGTCGTTCTTCATAGCCTCGATCGTGGCGAGTGCCGAAGCGCACGCGAGCGGGTGTCCGCTGTAGGTCAGGCCCCCGGGGAACACGCGTTCGTCGAACGTCGCCGCGATCTCATCGCTGATGATGACGCCCCCCAAGGGGACGTACCCGGAGTTGCTGCCTTTGGCGAAGATGATCAGGTCGGGCTGGGCATTCCAGTGGTCGATGGCGAGCCACGCCCCGGTACGGCCGAAGCCGGCCATGACTTCGTCGGCGATGTAGACGATGCCGTACTTGTCGCACAGTGCCCGCACGCCATCGAGGTACCCCGGTGGGGGGATCAGCACCCCGGCCGTGCCGACGACCGTCTCGATCATGATGGCCGCCACGGTGTTCGGCCCTTCGAACTGGATGACCTGCTCGAGATGCTGCAGGGCGCGCTGGCATTCCTCTTCGGCGGAGGTGGCCCAAAATGCGCTGCGGTAGAGGTAGGGGCCGAAGAAGTGGACGTGGCCGTAGGCGAACTCGTTCGGCCAGCGGCGTGGGTCACCGGTCGCGTTGATCGCGGCGCCCGTATTGCCGTGGTAACTGCGGTAGAAGCTCAAAACCTTGTGCTTGTTGGTGTGTAGTCGCGCCATCCGGATCGCGTTCTCGGCGGCATCCGCCCCGCCGTTGGTGAAGAACACCTTGTTGTGGTGCGGCGGCGCCAGCTTCGTGATCGCTTTGGCCGTACGACCGCGCACTATAGAGGCATGCTGAGGGGCCAAGGTGACCTGGACCGCGGCCTGGCCCTGGATGGCCTCAACCACTGCGGGGTGTTGGTGGCCGATGTTGGTGTTCACCAACTGGCTGGAGAAGTCCAGGAATGAGTTGCCCTCGAAATCCCAGATCCGACTCCCAGACCCGGACGCGAACACCCGTGGATTCAGGGCGCCCTGCGCGCTCCACGAGTGGAAGACATGGGCGCGGTCAAGAGCGAAAGCCTCCGAATTGCTTCCTTCAGCCCAGGGGTTAGCGACGGATCCGTGTTCTGTCATGGCGTGAGCATATGGGAACCGCAGTCTGGTGGAGAAGTCCTGGACGGGTCATGCAGGAGTCATAGCGATGTCAGGGGGAGTGATCGCGATTCGCCGGGCCCCGGGCGAATTCAGGTCCCCGGCCATAGGATCAGGCAACACCAACCGCACCGAACTAATCCGCCGCACAGACCGAACCCGCCGCACAGACCGAACCCGCCGCACAGACCGAACCCGCCGCACAGACCGAACCCGCCGCACAGACCGAACCCGCCGCACAGACCGAACCCGCCGCACAGACCGAACCCGCCGCACAGACCGAACCCGCCGCACAGAACGAACCCGCCGCACAGACCGAACCCGCCGCACAGACCGAACCCGCCGCACTGGAGGTCCCATGTCCCGGTTCCCGATCCTCGCCGTCCTGGCGGCAGTCCTGGGTGCCGGTCTGCTCATTCCGACCAGCTGCGTCAGCTCGTCCTGCTGCGACTGACGCGGCGATGGCGGCAGGAGCCGGTGGGACGGTGTGGCTGTGCCGACCAGGTCGATCTGACGACCCGTGCGCGGGGAGGCTGACGACAACCTGGCAGTCGGACGACGGCCCCGACCGGGTGGTGACTCCGCGACGACCGGCCCAGCGCCCGGTCGACTGCTTCTATCTGTATCCGACCGTCAGCGAGCAGCAGACGATTGTGGCCAACCTCGACATTGACCCGGAACTGACGTCCATCGCTCGCTACCAGGCTGCGCGGTTCTCGTCGGTGTGCAAGGTGTACGCCCCTGTCTACCGTCAGATCACGTTGGCCGGTCTCGGTGGCCGGGCCACGGTCGAAGACCGGGAGATCGCCTATGCCAGCGCCCGAGCCGGATGGCGAGCGTACCTGCGTCATCACAACCACGGTCGTGGTGTCGTCCTGATCGGTCATTCACAGGGCAGCAGCATGCTGCGCCGGCTCATCACGGAGGAGATCGAGCCGCGGCGGCAGGTGCGCCTGCGCGTCGTCTCGGCGATCCTGGCGGGCTCGGCAGTGGCGGTGCGCAAGGGCAGGGTGTCCGGCGGGGACTTCACCGAGTTCCCCGGGTGCACCCGCCCGGGGCAGGTGGGGTGTGTGATCTCGTTCGCCACCTTCGGCGAAACGCCGCCTCCCGAGACGCTGTTCGGAGTTCTGCGCACGCGTCCGGGTACGACGACACCGTGGGGCCCCCGGTTCGAGGCGCTGTGCACCAATCCGGCGGCCCTGGGCGGGGGCGCAGGCACCTTGGTGTCGCTGTACCCGTCCACCCCCTTGTTCGGATTGCTGGGCGGCGCGGCCGAGTACCTGTTCAACGGTGACCGACCGCGAGCGCGGACGCCGTGGGTCTCACCGTCAGCGCGCTACCGGGGGCGGTGCGTCACACGTAACGGCGCGCATGTCCTGCTGGCGACGCCGATCGGTGACGCGCCGCAACTGCGGGCGTCGCCCACTCCCGAGTGGGGGTTGCACCTGGTAGACGTGAACTTGGCACTGGGCAACCTCGTACCCGTAGTCCGCCACCAGATCCGCGCCTACGATCAGAAGTGACGACCCCTGCGGAGGTGGCGGACATGAACCAAGATCAGTTCGACAAGATGCGGACCGGAGCAGGATTCATCGCTGCGCTGGATCAGAGTGGAGGGAGCACGCCGAAAGCGTTGCGGCTGTACGGCGTCGACGAATCCGAGTACTCCGACGACGCGCAGATGTTCGACCTCATCCACCAGATGCGAACTCGGATCATCACCGATCCGGCTTTCAACGGCGATCGGATTCTCGGGTCGATCCTTTTCGAGCAGACCATGGATCGCGACATCGACGGCCGGGGCTCTGCTGACTACCTGTGGACGGTCAAGCAGGTGGTCCCGTTCCTGAAAGTCGACAAGGGCTTGGAACCCGAAGCCGACGGCGTCCAGGTGATGAAACCGATGCCCGGCATTGAGGGCCTGCTTGCCCGGGCCATCGACAAGGGGGTCTTCGGCACCAAGATGCGATCGGTCATCAAGTCGGCGATTATGACCTCAACTTCCAAAGATTCCGACAACAGATCGGTGATCTTCACCCGGATCGTCCCGGCATCTTTCGGGATCGCGTAGCTCCCCGCCACCAGCCCGTCCTTTTCCGGCACATCGACCAGCACCGGTTGCAGCACCGCCCCGTCATAATTCCAGTCGATCATCACCGATTCCACCAGCTCGCGCCATTCTTCCACGCTTTCCGCCTGCAAGCTGAGCTTGGAGAGCAGATTCATCGGATAGAATGCCTCAATCACCAGTTGCCCGCCCTTGGCCACGACTCTGGCCTCGGCATCGCGCTTGAACTGCAATTCCTGCTTGTCCCTGAGAATATCCACCACTTCCACATCAATGCGGTAGCCATTCTGCTTCACTTCGCCTTGCAGAACCGCCGCCAGATCAGGCTCATGCCCCATACAGACCAGCGTGATTTTCTCCACTGGCTTATTGGGCTGCTCCCCTTGCCGCCGCTCAAACGCTTTATAATCCATATTGGCCAGCAGATCATTGAGGTCAGCCCGTGTCGCAATGCGGTTCACTGGCATCAGCTTCACCATCCGCCCGTCCTTCTCACCGTCAAACACATGGCCGGGTGCGAGCCGGTTGATTTCCAGCGCTTCCAGCAGCAGATCACGCGCCTGCACCGGGTTACGGAACACATCATAATGGTTGACGTTATAGACCTCGAAACCGGGATAGAAGACGGTCGGCTCGATAACAGTGCTTATCGCCTCTTCTTCCTCGCCATCTAGCTCATCTGGAGTAATGAGCAATTCAGGCTGGGTGGGTGCTTTGATCGGTTTAGCTTCAAGCTCTTTGGCCATGCTTAAAAGCCGCTTGGTCGTGATCTGCACCGCCCCCAGATTGATGTCCGCCCCGATAAAGCGCCGACCTAATTTCATGGCTACCGCCTGCGTCGTACCGCTGCCCATGAAGCAATCAAAAACCAGATCGCCAGGGTTAGAGGAAGCCCGGATAATGCGTTCAACCAAGGATTCAGGCTTCTGAGTCGGATATCCCAGACGTTCAGAAGAATTATTATGCATTAACTTGATGTCAGTCCATATATCTTGCAATGGTCGGCCCGTGACATCATCTTCAAATCGTTTAAGGCGAGGCATACCACCATCTTTTTGGGGCCAGTGAATTTTACCTTCGGCATCCAATCTATCTAATTCAGATGGAACGACTTTCCAGTGATTTCCCTTATCACTTGGATTAATCCCTCGCCATGGCTTACCAGTTTCTCCTCTCCTGATCCCTCTTGCCGTTAGGTCTCCTCTTGCATATCTTCGCCCAGTTTCTTCATCTACTTGATCAAAAAATTGTTCAATGTAATCTTTGGAAACTTCACCAAAATGTTGGTTCCAAACATAGCTTTCTTGCTTTTTATAAAAGAAAATAGTGTCATGTATTGTGCCGAATTTATTAGCATCATTGTGTGCGCTTATACGCTGCCACACAATTTCATTAATATAATTGCTGCTACCAAAAATCTCATCCAACAATATTTTGAGATAGTGAGAACGGTTGGGGTCACAATGCAAATAAATTACCCCGTTTTGCGCAAGCAATTCACGCAACATGATGAATCTTTCGTACATGAATTGTAAATACTCATCATTATTCCAAATATCCGTATACTGCTTTTCCTCAAAACCATTGTATTCACTACTTAATCTAGTTCCTCTAAGTGAGATTACTTTTTTATAATCCGCTTTAGAATCAAAAGGCGGATCAATGTAGATAAGTTGCACCTGCCCCCGATATTCCTTGAGTAGGTGGCTCATCACCTGGAGATTATCGCCCCAATAGATTTTATTGCGCCAGCCTTCTACCTCCGGCCCATGCGTTTCCTTATGTTGTGCCGGGTAATACTGCGTAGAGCTAAAAGGCCGTTTACCGCGCCAGTGCAGCATCGGATAACCCTTGATCGGCTCAAACCGGTACTCATCGACCGATTCCAGCCGGTGTCGTGTCCTTGAGTCCTAACGTTCCTTGCTGTCCGCTCATCCTTGGCCCCTGAATTTCCAGTTTTTGGCGTCACAATAGTGGCGCATATCGCATTCCTTACATAGCGTTGCCGGTCGTTCGGCAAGCGCAAAATCTTTGCGTTCAATACGGCCCACCACCAGATCGAAGGTTTCTACCGTCTGTTCAATCGCCCTGGTATCCTTGGGAAACGTGATCGTCGGGTTGCCACTCTCTTCGCTGGTGTAATACAAGATGCGTCTTGCTCACCTTCTGCCCCGTCCTCTCTTCGACCAGATGGGCATAGACCTCCAACTGGCGGCGATACCGGTCAAGCTTAAGGCGGTCCTTGGGTGCATTCACATCCAGCTTCTTCTCGGACTTGAAATCCACCAGTTCCACCGTATTGCCCTCACCCACGGATCAGGTCGACTAGTGCCTTTCAGGATATAATCATCCTTGACCAGCGACACATCCACCTCCGCCTCGCTGAATACGGCTCCAGTCCCCTCCCTGACGCCGGAAATAGCGCAGCACATGCTCCAGCGCGATCCGCTTCTGCGGCAGGGCGAGATAAACCCGCTCCTTCTTGGTCAAGGATAGGCATAGTTCGTATCAAACCAGTGCCTCAACCTGCGCTCCGCGGAGAGGCGGCTTTCCTCTCCCCGCAGTACGCGCCTTATGAATATCCTCAATGGTCTGATGCACGAGCTGTACCGAACAGGATCGGGCTGGTGCCGTTTACCGGCGCAAAGGCCAGTTCCTTGAAAAAGCGGTACTGTTCGGCACAATTCTCAAACAGCGTCAGGTGGGAAGTAAAACTATACTCCCGCTTGAGATTAACCTCTTTCACCGTTGCAAGCGGCACCGCTTCCGGTCGGAAGCGCGGGTCGCGCCAGTCCACAGCCCGGTCATAGAGTTCACTGAAAAACCGGGACGGCACCTCTGCCCTCTCTCCCGGTTCTCCATTGCCGTTAATACGAGCAGATTCTGTTGCCGCGGGAAAATGCAGTATAATAAAGCCGCCGGAAATCGTAAAACTTGGTCAGCTCCAGCGGCTCAAACACCGGCTTGGAAAGATACCCTCCGGCCAGCAATTCATGCCCAGATCGGTATGCTGCTTGCGTGGCACCGATTCCAGCGATCCCACAATGACCACTGGGAATTCCAGCCCTTTGGACTGGTGGATGGTCCAGGAACGAGCACGCAGCCGCTTGGCGCATATTCCGCCTCATCCTCATACTCA
>JBAOHO010000004.1 GCA_037045355.1 Candidatus Nanopelagicales bacterium
ACAAAACAACGACATCCTGTTCGGCGGCCGGGACGACGACATCCTCATCGGCGGCGCCGGCGACGACACCATCGAAGCCGACCGGGAAGTCTGGAGCGTCAACGCCGCCTGGAGCGTCCACCGGCAGACCCAGACCGCGGGCGACACCACCACCTACCAGCCGGTCTATGCCGGCATGAACCTCGACACCGCCACCTTCACCGGCAACGACACCGTCCATGCCGGCGGCGGCGACGACTGGGTGCTCGCCGGCGCCGGCGACGATTGGGTCGATGGCGGCCAGGGCAACGACGTGATCTTCGGCAACATCGGCGCCGACATCCTCCAGGGCGGCACGGGCGACGACGTCATCGACCAGCGGCGACAATCGCGACACCACCAGCGCCACCGGCCACGGCAACGACTTGCTCGACGGCGGCGCCGGCAACGACGAACTCCATGGCGACGGCGGCGACGACCGCATCATCGACCCCGATGCCGCCAGCACCGGGCTGGGCAGTGCCATCGGCACGCGGCTCGACGTTCTCACCGAACCCTCGTTGAACAGCCACAGTATCGTGCTGCTCACCGACGTCTTGAAAGTCAGCCGTGGCGGCGCGCCGAGTAACAGCACATGGGAGCTTGCCGCATGAGACTTCTTCTTGCTCTTCTGGCGCTCCTGCCTCTAGTGGCGGGTTGCGCCACGCCTTCGCAGATGGCGGTCGATGCCGAAGTCAAGCGTTTGTGCGCCATCGACGGTGACATCAAGGTTTATGAGACCGTGAAGCTGCCGGCGGACAAGTTCAACCAGTGGGGGCAACCCGAAGATGTATCAGGAACGCGTCGAGAACAAGGCGGCGTACCAACATGATGGTACGCGGACGGTGATGGAGTTCTTCCTCGGAACGAAATATACGTTGAAGCGAGAGACAAGGTACTACCGCCAAGGCGATCCAGATATGTTCCGCTTGCATACCCAAGTCTTTCGCCGCTTAGACGGAAAGCTGCTTGGGGGAATCCGTGTTCTACAAACGTGGGGGTGGTGATCCGCCGGGTCCATGGCACGGATCGACCTTCATGTGTCCCCAGCCGACTGCCACCAACGATCGTCGAGAATTTTCGAAAAGGAGTAATGCTGTGAGCCAGACCACAAGCTACTACACGTACGCTGAATTGTCCCTTACATGGGGTCGCGCATCGGGCGGGGTCGTAGTGAGGACACCCTGGTGGCGGTGCTGTCCTTGGGGAGCGCCAGACAGTTCCTGCTCCGGCCCCGCGACGGTGGTACGGCGCTGCGGTTCACCGTCGGTCACGGCGACCTGCTCGTGATGGGTGGCAGTTGCCAGCGGACCTGGGATCACGCCGTCCCCAAGACCCGACGTCATGTCGGCCCCCGGATCAGCGTTCAGTTCCGGCCGCGAGGTGTGGCCTGACCGCGGTCACACTGATCTGTCGGACAGCAGTCGCCCCAGCAGATCTTGGAGCTCCCAGGTAGCGAGGTAGACCTCAGCCCGGGCGACATCTGCTGCGATCCATTCGTGCTCCGCCCGGAGTCGCCCTGATTCGGCCGCGGGCAGCGAGTGCAGGACGGCAACCGTATCCAACGCCGGGTCACCGATGACGGCGCCATCCCAGTCCAGTAGACCCACGAATCCGCCGCTGTCGTCGATCAGCAGGTTGTCGCTGCCGAGGTCGCCATGAAGAATCCCCAGCGGGGCCTCGGCAGCTGTTGTCGCGGCAACATTCGCGGCCGCGATGTGTCTTTCGGCATCCGGAAGGTGAGACCGATTGGCGTCAGCGCGAGTCACCAGATCGGCCCAGAGCGTTGGCCAGGAGATCTGCTCGAACGGCCACGCCCGAGTCGAGCGCAGCCGGGAAAGTGCGCAGGCAACCGCCGGTTCGGTGGGCTGATTCCTGGCAACCGCGGTCAGCAGAGGGGTGCCAGCGAGGCGCTCGAGCACGAGGTGCGCGACACCCACCGGTCCACCGGCGACTGAGACTACGCGTGGGGCGCCGAGCCCCTTGGTATGCGCGACACGATGTCGATCAGCGATCGTGTCAATGCGCTCGGCGTCGAGCGGTCGTAGTGGGAAGCGCCACACGACACCGAGGTCGGTCGCGAACACCATATTCGCCGCACCCTGCCATTGCTCCGTAACCCTGCCCTCGATGTGGGTTCGACAACTGTCGATGAAGGTCAGAATGCCGTCGTCTTGTTCTCGCTCGTCCGTGATCATCGTCGGCCGGCGCGAACGGTGACTTCCTTGTCGGGGACGAAGGCCAGACGGTGGTTGTAGTGAATGGCCCACCAGACTTGGCCGGCGGTTGCGATCCGGTATTCCGACACGTAGGACTGTCCGAATCGGCTGTACCCGAGACCCTGGTCCTGACACATGGAGAAATCCGAGGAGGCGTTGGGACTGCTGTATATCTGCGTGCTGGCCCGGTTCTTGAACGTGACCACAGCTCCCCGCCCGGGCATTGTGAGATCGTGTCGAATCCACCCTCGAGTTCCGTTGAACCAGATGCGGTCGTAGCGGACTCCGTTGCGGCGAGCGTGACGGTCGGAGACAAAGGTCGATCCCCAGTCGGCTTTCGCTCGCAGGTCAGAGACGGTCTCGGGGTAGTTCGTACTGGTCCCGTTCGGGCCTGCCCCCGGTTCGAAGACAACCGCCGGGAAGTTGTCACAGACGAAATCGCGAACGTTGAATACGGGGTCGCCCGTCGACGTGTCGGGGGGGATGAACGTGGTCGGATCCGAAGCGCCGAGAACCAGCCGGCTCAGGTCGGGGCGACCCTCGTTGTCCGCGTACACGGGGCTGAACTCGGTGTGCAATCCGTTCGACCAGTCCCAGACATCGCTGGCTCGGGCGAACTGCCGGCCCGGTACGAGTGATCGAAGTTCACTGCTTTGGCCCCGGTAAGCCTGGGGAAGTTCGGGCTTCACCAGTTTGCCCCGCCGGGCATCGTCATAGGCGGACTCGAGCAACGGCCAGTAGTAGTTCCAGTCCCAGTACGGTCCCGGGTCCCAATGCTGATTGTGGACATTCCCGATGGTGATCGGCACTCCCGCCTCAAGCGGTCCTCCGGGGACATCGGAGTGGGTGAGGATGTGTGACCGATCCAGTGGGATGCGGTACTTGGCTGCGAGCCACCCCACAAGTTCTGCCGACCGCTGGTACAGGCGAGGGGTGTAGTAGCCGTTGGGAAAGGCCGCAAATCCCACGTGTTCCACACCGATCGAGTGTTGGTTCATCCAGAGGTTCCCGGACTGGTGGACGATATTCGTGTCACGTACGAACTGCGTCACCGCTGGGTATGACCCCCCCACCTGCCCCGAGACCAAGTAATGCGCAGCGCAGCAGTTCCCCGGGGTGGTGAAGAGACCGACGGTCCCGTCGTAGGACACATCCGTGTCGTGGATGATCGAGGTACCGGATGTCGTCAGCGTCGCGCTGCGCTGGGATGTAAGTCGATGGGGCTGCCGGGATGAATGTCGAGATGTCCGGGTAATCCGCGTGGGCGGGTGGACCAACGGCCAGTCCTGCGAGAAGTGCCACGGCGAGCATCAGCGTGGAGATCGAACCTCGGGAGTACTTGCCCATTTCGACCACTCCAATTGCCAACTGTCTGGCGAAGTCTACGAGTCGTGGAACTCGCAGTCGCGGCGAGTTCTGGGCACATTCGGGTACTAGGCGCAAGGGGCCTCACTACGCTGACGGTGTGCATGTCTACCTGATGCGTCACGGCCAGAGTCATGTGAATCTCGCGGACTTGACCGAGACTCATCGCGATGAACCACTCACCGACACGGGCCGAGCTCAGGCAGAACGGGCAGCCGACTACATCTCGCGCACGATCCGCCCGACGTCGATCTACGCCAGCACGGTGGCCCGGGCCATGGAGACCGCCGAAGCAGTCGCTGGTGCCTGCGACTTGGCAGTCCAGCCCGACGACCGACTGCGGGAGATCGGCACCGCCCACCCGGACGGCTCGCCGGTTTCCGAAAGAGACCTGATGCCCTACGTGCCGGACATGTGGGGCACGCTGCGACCTTACGAACCCGTCACTGACGGGGGGGAGTCCTGGATGCAGTTCCGGGCCAGAGTCGGATCATTCGTCGAGTACCTGGTTCCCGCCCGGGACCGGTTCGGTGATCGCGAGGTCGCTGCGGTCCTGGAGGATCAGACTGTCCTCGTTGTCTGCCACGCCGGTGTCATCGAGGCGGTCTTCGAGTATGTCTTCGAGAAGGGGCCCTGGAGTGTGGTGGCGGTCCACACTCAGCACACCGGGCTGTCTCACTTGCAGTACCGACCCATCCCACACATGCCGGACTGGTGGCTGCACTTCCACAACCGCATCACCCACCTGCCCGAAGACTTGGTGACATGAGCAGCACCACATCAACAGCCGGTGGTGAACTGACCGACCTGTCCAAGTACGGAGTGCTCTCCCTGGTCGTGGGATTCGTGGTTCTCGCCCTGAAGCTGGGGGCCTGGTGGGTCACGGGTTCGGTGGGCCTGCTGTCGGACGGATTGGAATCACTGGTCAACATCGCCGCCGCCTCGGTCGCGATCGTCGCGCTACGCACAGCGAGTCGCCCACCGGACGCCGTCCATCAATTCGGGCATGGCAAGGCTGAGTACTTCTCGGCCCTTGTCGAGGGAGCCATGATCGTCGTCGCGGCGACGATGATCATCATCTCGGCGGTCGGTCGGTTCCTGAACCCCCAGCCCCTGGAGCAGGTCGGACTTGGACTGGCGATCTCGGTGGTCGCTTCCCTGCTCAACGCTGCGGTGGCGCTTGTGTTGTTCCGAGTCGGGAAGGACCACGGATCACAGGCGCTCATCGCCGATGCCCATCACCTGGTCACCGATCTGTGGACGACAGGGGGCGTGCTGATCGCCGTCATCGTGGTCTCCCTGACCGGATGGGAGCGCCTGGATCCCATCATCGCGCTGGCCGTTGCGGTCAACATCATCTTCGTCGGGGTCCGTCTGCTACGCAGATCCACTGCCGGCCTGATGGACGCGGCGCTGCCCGATGACGAGATGGCCTCCGTGCGCACCGTCTTGCGCGAGTACCAAGGAGATGACGTGGTGATACACGGTCTTCAGACCCGTCAGGCGGGGCGCCAGCGTTTCGTCTCCATGCATGTGCTGGTCCCAGGGTCGTGGTCAGTCACGAAGGGGCATGACCTGTGCGACGACATCGAAAGCGATGTCCGCGAACTGCTCCCCGGAACTGTGTGCTTGACCCACCTGGAACCGTTGGAGGACCCGCGCGCCTGGGCTGACCTGCACGACGGGCACCAAGATGTCTAGATCTCGCGTGGATGAGCCGACTGCGGACTGGTACCGCACGGCTGTCATCTACCAGGTGCACGTTCGCTCGTTCGCAGACGGCAACGGTGACGGGATCGGGGACTTCGCGGGATTGACCGAACACCTGGACCACATCCAGGACCTCGGGGCGACGGCCGTCTGGCTCTTGCCGTTCTACCCGTCTCCGTTACGCGACGGCGGTTACGACATCGCTGACTACACCGGCATCAACCCTGACTACGGCACCATGCGCGACTTCAAGAAGTTCATCGCCGAGGCGCACACGCGCGGACTGCGCGTCATCACCGAAGTTGTCATCAACCACACCAGTGACCAGCACCAGTGGTTCCAACGGTCCCGGCGTGCCAGGCCGGGCACCAAGTGGCGGGACTTCTACGTCTGGAGTGACACCGACGACAAGTACCGGGATGCCCGGATCATCTTCACCGACTTCGAATCATCGAACTGGACGTGGGACCCAGTGGCCGGGGCCTACTTCTGGCACCGGTTCTACTCCCATCAACCCGATCTGAACTTCGACAATCCGGAGGTTCACGAGGCCGTGCTCCGGGTTGTCGACTTCTGGCTGTCGCTCGGCGTCGATGGCCTTCGCCTCGATGCCGTTCCGTACCTGTATGAACGAGAGGGAACCACCTGCGAGAACCTGCCCGAGACTCATGAGTTCCTCCGCCGCCTGCGGGCACACGTCGACGAGAAGTTCCCCGATCGGATGCTGCTCGCGGAGGCCAATCAGTGGCCGGAGGACACCCGGGACTACTTCGGCGACGACGATGAATGCCACATGGCCTTCAACTTCCCGGTGATGCCTCGCATGTACATGGCGGTGCAGATGGAGGACCGGTTCCCACTCGTCGACATTCTGCAGCAGACCCCGGAGATCCCGGCGCGCTCCCAGTGGGCGCTGTTTTTGCGCAACCACGATGAGTTGACGCTCGAGATGGTCACCGACGAGGAACGCGACTACATGTACCGCGTGTACGCCGCCGACAACCGGGCGCGCATCAACGTCGGTATCCGGCGCAGACTCGCACCCCTATTGGACAACGACCGGCGCAAGATCGAGTTGCTCAACGGGCTCTTGCTGTCCTTGCCCGGGACCCCGATCATCTACTACGGCGACGAGATCGGGATGGGCGACAACATCTACCTCGGTGATCGTGACGGGGTGCGCACTCCCATGCAGTGGAGCGCTGACCGTAACGCGGGCTTCTCGTCCGCTAATCCACAGCAGTTGTTCCTGCCGGTCAATATCGACCCCGAATACCGGTTCGAGTCGGTCAACGTCGAGTCACAGCAGGCCAACCCGAGCTCGCTGCTGCTGTGGATGCGTCGGCTCGTCACCTTGCGCCAACAGCACCCGGTGTTCGGGACGGGCGACATCGAGTTCCTGCTGCCTGACAACTCCAAGGTCATGTGTTTCCTGAGGTACGACTCCGAATCCGTCATGCTCGTGGTGGCGAACCTCAGCCGCTTCTCCCAGTTCGTCGAACTCGACCTCGCCCACCACAAGGGTCGGATCCCGATTGAGTTGTTCGGAGGGACGACGTTCCCGGCCATCGGGGAATTGCCCTATCTATTGACACTCGGACCGCATGCTTTCTACTGGTTCGAGTTGGAGCAGGCCGAGTACGACCTGGATGGCGCGGGCGACGGACTCCCGACCGTGCCGACCTCCGCGACGTGGGACACCTTGTTCGAGAGCAGACGTTCCCGGGCTGCGATCGAAGCCGTCCTGCCGGCTGTCTTGGCGACCCGGCGGTGGTTCGGGGGTAAGGGCCGCAGGATCACGGGTCTGAGCATCCGCAACTCCATCGACCTTCCGTTGGGTGGGGTGCGCGACGAGGCCCGACTGCTGCTGGTGGACATCAGCTACTCGGAAGGAGAGTCGGAGACCTACGTCATGCCCGTGACCTTCCTCCCGGAGGCGTACGCCGAGGAGTTCCTCGCCGACCACCCAGGTGCCGGCTTGATGCGGCTCATCTCCCATGGGGATCCCGCTCGCGGAGGGGTTCTGTGTGACGGCATGAGCGAGGAACTGTTCACGCAGCGGCTCCTCGAGTTGATGACTTCGAGGAAGCGGTATCGAGACCATCAGGTGGAGTTGCGCGGCGTCACGACCCGGAATCTGGCACCGGTGCTCCGCGATGTGCCCATCGCCGAACTGTGGCCGTCCGTTCACCGCGGTGAACAGAGCAACTCGACGGTGTTCTTCGGTGAGCACTTGGTCATCAAGCTGTATCGCCGATCGGGGGAGGGCATCAACCCCGACTGGGAGTTGAGCCGCTACCTCACGGAGCGCTGCGGATTCGCTCACACGCCGAAGGCTCTCGGTGCGATCGAAGTCCTGGAGAACAGCGGCGCCACCCGCACACTCGCGGTCGCCCATGAGCTCGTGCCCAACGAGGGGGACGCGTGGCAGTACTTCCTGCATCAACTCGGCGGGTACTTCGAGCGTCTTCCTTCCGTCGGTCGGCGCCCGCTACGGGGCAAGTCCGGTGACCATCCTCTCGGCCTGGACCGCTCCGAACCACCCGACCTCGCCGAGGAACTCATGGGCCCGATCCTGGGCAACGCCGAACTGCTGGGACTTCGTACCGCTCAACTCCACCAGGCGCTTGCAGCTGATACCACCGATCCTGACATGCGACCGGAGCCGTTCAACCCGCACTACCAGCGCTCCTTGTACCAGTCGATCCGTAACCAGATCCGTCAGGCGGTCGAACTGCTGCGGGCGCGACTGGATTCGATGCACGTGTCCGACCGGGCCATGGCACTGGAGGTCATCTCACGTGAGAGCGAGTTGGTCGCAACACTCGACGACATCCGGCAACTACGTGTCAATGGCCTTCGCATGCGTATCCACGGCGACTACCACCTCGGGCAGGTGTTGTTCACCGGCAAGGACTTCATGGTCATCGACTTCGAAGGTGAACCCGTCAAGGCGATCTCGGCACGCCGGATCAAACGCTCTCCGCTCCGCGACGTCGCCGGAATGCTGCGTTCGTTCGATTACGCCGCTTTCTCCGCCAAACGCGAGTACATCGAAAGATTCAATCTGCGCCGCACCGCTGCCGAACTGGCCGATGTCGGAGCGGCTTTCTGGTTGGCCTGGGTCGGGAATCGATTCCTGGATACGTACCTGAAGCAGGTGGCCGGCAATCTCTTAGTAGAAGACGACCACTCCACTGACGTGCTCCTGCGCGCCTTCATCGTGGAGAAGGCCTCCTACGAGGTCGCCTACGAGCTGAACAACCGACCCGACTGGGTGGGGATTGCCTTGCACCGACTGGTGGGCATGCTTCCTTGACCCGCCCATGACTGAGGGGTCCCATCCGATGGATGGGACCCCTCAGTGTGGTCAATCAGTATCCGCGATCCGGGTAGCCGCCACGGCCGCCACCGCCGCCGCCGTAGCCACCACGGCCGCCGCCGCCGCCGTAGCCGCCGCCACCGCCACGGTTGCCGCCGTAGCCGCCGCCACCGCCACGGTTGCCGCCGTAGCCGCCACCGCCGCCGCGACCTTCCTCGCGGGGCCGGGCCTCGTTGACGACGATGCGCCGCCCGTCGAGTTCTTGGTCGTTGAGGCCGTCGATCGCGGCCTGAGCTTCTTGATCGGTCGCCATCTCGACGAAGCCGAAGCCGCGGGAACGGCCGGTGTCGCGGTCGGTCAGGACACGTGCGGACTGCACGGATCCATACTGGGCGAATGCCTGCTCCAGCGAGTCATCTCGCACAGAGTAGGGGAGGTTGCCAACAAACAGTCTGTTCCCCACGGGGAAACTCCTTCATCTCGGAACTACGCCGAAAAGGAACTTCCCACACTCGGCCGTGCCCCGAGTATCCCAGCCGAACTGCTCTGGGGCAAACGCCTGACGGATGTTTTGCGCCATTCACGTGTCCTGACACCGGGATCTGGCATGTAGGTCGCGTGTCGGCTGGGGCTTTGACAGGGTGAGGGGGCACGAAAGGGGTGCCCAGTGGCAGAACAGTCCGACGTATTGGTGATCTTCGGGATCTCCGGCGACCTGGCCAAAGTGATGACTTTCGGATCGTTGTACCGACTCGAGCGGCGCGGAAAGCTGAACTGCCCGATTGTCGGGGTCGCTTCGACCGATTGGTCGATGGATGATCTTCGCAGTCATGCCCGCGCGGCGATCGAAGGCACCGGACTCACCATTGACGACAAGGTCTTCCAGCGGTTGATGGATCGTTTCACCTATGTGTCGGGGGACTTCCTGGTGTCCGACACCTACACGCGGGTGGCTGCAGCCGTCGGCCGGGCGAAATCACCGGCGTTCTACCTGGAGATACCCCCCTCGTTGTTCGGACGGGTCGTGCGGCACTTGTCCGAGGCCGGACTGACCACCGACGCGCGGGTCATCGTGGAGAAGCCCTTCGGACATGACCTGGCCTCGGCGCAGGCGCTCAACGACGAGTTGCACCAGTACATCTCCGAGGAACAGCTGTATCGCATCGACCACTTCCTGGGGAAGATGCCGGTCGAGGACATCCTCTACCTGCGGTTCGGCAACCAGATCCTTGAGCCGGTGTGGAACCGCAAGTACGTCCAGAGTGTGCGCATCACGATGGCGGAGAACTTCGGTGTGGCGGACCGTGGCTCGTTCTACGACCCCGTGGGGGCGCTGCGGGACGTGGTCCAGAACCACTTGATGCAGGTGTTGAGTCTGGTGGCGATGGAGCCTCCGGCCGGTGTCGGGACGGACATCATCAACGACCGCAAGCGGGACGTGTTCATGGCCATGCCTGCTGCCGAACCTGACTCCTACGTGCGCGGCCAATATGAGGGATACCTGGACGTCCCGGGCGTCGCTACGGATTCGACCACTGAGACCTTCGTGGCCCTCAGGCTGTCCGTGGAGAACTGGCGCTGGCATGGGGTCCCGTTCTTCATCCGCGCGGGGAAGTCGCTGCCTGAGCGGGTGACGGAGGTCCGAGTGGTGTTTCATCGGCCACCACCGCTGCCCATCGCCGGGGCGCCGTCCGAGCATCCGTCCGGCAACGAACTGGTGCTGAGAATCGACCCGAATCCCGGTGCCCGGCTGCAGATGGTCGGCAAGGCAGCGAGCAGCCACAACTTCCGTGATCTCCACATGGACATGGAGTTCGCGCAAGAAGGGGGCGACGGACCCACTCCCTACGAGGAACTGTTGAGTGCGGCGATGGCGGGGCGCAAGGACAACTTCGCCGACCAGAACGCGGTCGATGAGACTTGGCGCATCGTCCAGCCGTTGCTGGACGCTCCACCGCCGGTGGTGCCGTACGCCGAGGGCACATGGGGGCCCTCGCAAGCGGACCGCCTCGTCAAGGCTTACGGGGGTTGGCACGCCCCCTGGCTGGGCGACTGATCGGGAATCGACTGTCTCCCTGGGAAGCTATTGCGCGCTGCGACCGCGGTGGATCGCATGGGCGGCGTTGATCAAGCCGATATGTGAGAACGCCTGGGGCATGTTGCCGAGCATCCGGCCCGCGTCGGGGTCGTACTCCTCGCTCAGCAGGCCGACGTCATTGCACAGTGCGCAGAGGTCGTCGAACATGCTCTCGGCACGTTCTTGTTCCCCGATCAACGCTAGACACTGGACGAGCCAGAACGAGCAGATCAGGAACGTCCCCTCCTCGCCGACCAGGCCATCGTGGGTCTCGTCGGTGCGGTAGCGCAGGAGCAACCCTTGCTGGGAGAGGTCACGTTCCACCTCATGCACGGTGTTCACGATGCGGGGATCGTCTGGGGGAAGGAATCCGACGAGCGGGATCATCAGCAAGCTGGCATCCATCGCTGTTGTGTCGTAATGCTGGGTGAAGCACTGACGGTCCGCATCGACGGCGTTGGTGCAGATGTCCGTGTGGATCTCGTCGGCCAGTGATTGCCACCGTTCGAGATCACCCTCCAACCCGAACTCCCTGATACACCGCACGATCCGGTCGATCGCGACCCACGCCATCACCTTGGAGTACGTGAAGTGTTTGGGGTCGCCGCGCACCTCCCAGATGCCCTCATCGGGCTCCCGCCAGCGTTGTTCGACGAATCCGGCCACAGCCAACTGGAGCCGCCATGTCGCGCCGGGGACGTTCTGAGCGCTCATACCGAACTTGCGGCCGAGGTAGGCGGCGTCGCTGAGTTCGCCGTAGACGTCCAGTTGGAACTGCCCCGCGGCGCCGTTGCCGATCCGGACCGGGCTGGAGTCCTCGTAACCCGCCAACCAGTCCAGGGTCCATTCCGGAATCCACCGCTTGCCGGTGATCGTGTACATGATCTGCATGTCCTCGGGGGCGCCGGCCACGGCGCGGATCACCCAGTCACGGAAACTGTAGGCCTCCTCTACGTAGCCTTCTTCGATCAAGGCCGTCAGAGTCATGGAGGCGTCCCGCAGCCAGGTGTAGCGGTAGTCCCAGTTGCGAGACCCCCCGAGCGCCTCCGGCAGCGATGTTGTCGCGGCGGCGGCAATCGCGCCGGTGGGGTGATAGCTCAGCGCCTTCAAAGTGATCAGGGAACGCACGACCGGCTCACGGTGGACCCCCGTGTAGGCGGCGGTGCTGGCCCATTTCTGCCACCACTGTGTGCAGACGCGCGCGGCGACCAAGGGATCACGCGGCAACGGTGTCTCGGCCCAGGGTCGGTGCCAGATCGCCTGGAGGGAACGGCTCTCACCTGCGGTCACGGTGAACTCGCAGATCGCATCCCCGCGCTCGATCCGAGCATCGGCCGGGGCAATGTGAAGCATGGTGTCGGGTCCGGCTTGAGCCTCGATCCCGGCCGCGGACATTGTGTAGAACGGTTTGATCCGCCCGTACCCGAAGCGCGGCGAGAGAGTCGAACGCATGTCGACTGAGCCGGACACTCCGGTCACGATCCGGATGATGACCGGATGATCGACGCGAATGGGCATGAAGTCGATCACACAGATCACACCCGTGCTGGTCGTCATCGTCGTTTCCAGGACCAGGGTGTCGGGCCGGTAGCGACGTTCCACCGCCAGGATCTCCTGTTGTGGTGTCACCGTCCAATGACCGTTCGCGGATGTCCCGAGCAAGGACGCGAAACAGGCATCTGAATCCAGTCGAGGCAGACACAACCAGTCGATCGCGCCGGTTCGGGAAACCAGGGCGCTGGTGTGCAGGTCGCCGATGAGCGCGTAGTCCTCGATGAGCTCAGCCATGCGGTCATCGTGCCGTAGGGCGGGTCACCCAAGCGCGCTGGACACCGGCGGATCCACCCGACGGAACATCACGTCGTGTACTTGGTGCCCCAACCGCAGACCCCGTTGCTCGAATCGGGTCACGGGGCGCCAGATCGGCCGGGGCGCGAATCCGGCGTACTTGTTGACCATGCGCGGTTCGGCGTCCAGCACTGCGACCATCTGCCCGGCGTACTCGGACCAATCCGTGGCCGCGTGCAGGACTCCACCGATCGCCAGACGATCGGCCATCAGTGACACCAGTTCGGGTCGGAACAGTCGACGCTTGTGGTGGCGCTTCTTGGGCCACGGGTCAGGGAAGAAGCTTCTGATGCCTGCGAGCGCCCCGCTGGGGACCATGTCCTGCAGCACGCTGATGGCGTCGGCGTCCAACACCGTGACGTTCGTCAACCGCTCCCGTTCGATCTGCCGAAGCAGGGCGGCGACACCGGGACGGTGCACCTCCACCGCGACAATCCGGGTAGAGGGATCGGCTCGGGCCATCTCGACGGTGGCCTCACCCATGCCGCTTCCGATCTCGAGCACGACAGGTGTGTCGGCGCCGAACGGCCAAGGAGAGGCAGTGGCGACGTCCAGGGTGAGCTGCGGGAGGAGTTCCGCCAGTGCCCGACGCGAAGCAGGGCTCAACCGGCCCGCTCGAGCATGATAGGTGCGCACTGGCGAGCGAGGGGCTGGCACGGGCACAGTGTGCCAGCGGATGTGAAACACGAGGTCGTCGGGCATGCTGGCCAGATCCGTGGCGGGAGGTGCGATGACCAGGGTGGCGATGATGCCGGAGTGGCTGGAGCCACCTGACCTGTCTGGGGTGCGATACGTGTACTGGGACAGCGCGCAGTCATGGCCTGACGAGTCGGTGCTCGCCGAAGTCGAGTTCTTCGTCCCCCCATACATGGGTTCGTCCGCAGACCTGGAAGTGATGAGTCTGATGCCGCGGCTGCGGATCGTTCAGAGTCTCATGGCCGGGATCGACGGCATCACTTCGTGGGTACCACCGGACACCGACGTCGTGCGCGCCGTCGGACTGCACGACACGAGCACGGCCGAGCTTGCGGTGGGGCTGATGATCGCAAGCTTGCGCGGCATCGATGAGGCGGCTCGCGACATGAGTCACGGACGCTGGAACCATGTCCGCCGGCCATCGCTGGCGGATCGCACCGTCGGAGTCGTGGGCTGGGGTGGGGTGGGTAAGGCGATCGCCGCGCGGCTGACCGGCTTCGAGGTCGAGGTGATCGGCTTCTCCCGCTCGGGAAGCGACGGCGCGCACAGTCTGGTGGAGTTCGACGAGCTGCTGTCGGAGTTGGATGTCGTCGTTCTCGCTCTGCCACTCAGCCAGTCGAGCCGGGGGTTCATGTCGTCGGCTCGACTGGCCCGCATGCGCGACGGTTCCTTGTTGGTCAATGTCGGGCGGGGGGCGTTGGTGAACACGCCGGCTTTGGTGGCGGAACTGGACCGGGGGCGTTTGCGCGCGGCGTTGGATGTCACGGATCCCGAGCCGCCTCCGCCGGATCACCCGCTGTGGCGTTGCCCGAACCTGTTGATCACACCGCATGTGGGCGGTGACAGTGGGGCGTTCGTTCCGCGCGCCCGCCAACTGGTGGCTCGGCAGGTGACCCGCTGGGCGTCGGGGGAGCCGTTGCACTGATCGGGACTGACGGCAGCGACCGCACTGCCGGCGCTGGGGGACCGACCTTCAGGGAGTGAACCAGAACTTGCGCAGTGTCTCGGTGACATGCCACGTCGTACGAGCTCCAGCCGCAAGATGGACGACATCGCCGGGGCCGATATCCAGCGGGTCCTGGCCCTCGATCTCGATCCGGGCTCGCCCGGCGAGGACTACGAAGTACTCCTCCACCTCGACATCGGTCGATACCCCGGGGGTGTGCTCCCACAGTCCGCAGTCGGGGCCTAACTGGACAATCCCCGCCTGGGGTGTGCCGGTCTGGACTTGCTCGGGCGTGAGTTGTTGCAGCGCGATCTCGGTGTTCGCTCCGGCTACGACGCGAGAACTCATGGCGCGATACTAGCGCCGGAAGATCACGGGGGGACCGGGTGCGGGTTCAGCGTCGTGACCGTTCGTCCGGAAAGTTCATCGAGCGACTTGCCCTTCGGTTCGATCCGGAAGATTACCGTCACCACCACCGCCACGATGCAGACCCCGGCAAGTAGGTAGAGCAGCGCCGATTGCCCGATGGAATCCATCAGGATCGGGAAGAAGAACGTCCCGACAGCCGCACCGAGTTTCGCCATCCCCGCCGCGAATCCGTGACCGGCGGAGCGCACATCGGAGGGGAATACCTCCGCCGGCAGGGCGTATGTCGTCGCGTTGGGCCCGGCGTTCTGGAAGAAGTTGAACAGCGCGAAGCCGACGAACACCAGCGCCAGGTGCTGGTCCCCACTGCCCGGCAGCCCACTGGTGTAGCCGAGGACGATCAGGCCGACAGCCATCATGACGAAGCCACTGATCTGCAACGGAATCCGGCCCAGACGCTCGACGAGCAAGATCGCTGCGATGAATCCGAACACCAAGAACACGTCCAAGACGGCGGTCGCTTCCGTTGACGCTATGTCGTCGGCGATGAAGGTGGCGTCGGGCCCGGCCATGGCGAGGGCGGCAAGCAGTGTCGGGGTGAAGATGCCCACGCCGTACATGGCAATATCCATCAGGAACCACGGCACGGCCGTGAAGATGGTCCGCCGTCGCAGGTCGGCTCGGAACAGCGCGGGCTGGTACAGAGCCTTGAGTCCCTCTCGGGTCTCTTCCTTCTTCTCCCGGTCCTTGTCCGTGACGATCACGGGGACTTGAGTGAGTTGCTCGGTAATCTGTACGGCCTCATCTTCACGCCCGTTCTGCGCGAGCCACCGAGGACTCTCCGGGGTCTTCCGACGCAAGATGATGATGACCAAAGCGGGCACGATCCCGAACCCGAGCATCCAGCGCCACGAGTTCACCTCCGGCAGGGCCAGAAGCACCGCAACCCCGACGAGTGCGCCCAGCAACATCCCGACCGCCTGCAAAGCGAACGCCGACACCAACCACCGGCCGCGATTGACCTTGGGCAGGATCTCGGCGAGGTACGAAGCTGCGATCGGGTAGTCCAGGCCGATCGCCACCCCTAGCAGGAATCGCGAGGCGATCAGCGTCCACAGGTCGGGCGCGACCATGCAGGCCAGCGAGAACACCACGAACATCACAAGGTCGTACTTGAAGATCTTCCGCCGGCCGATCCTGTCGCCCAGTGGGCCGAGAACCGCGGCACCGACGATGGCTCCGATGATGGCCGCCGATGACACGAGACCCTTCTGCCAGGCGGACGCCCCAAGATCCTCGGCGATCAAGGGGTTGGCCACGCCGATGATGAAGAAGTCGAAACCATCCAGCATCAGACCGAGCCCGGCGAGCAGCCAGAAGCGTCGATGCAGTCGCGTCATGCGGGCGCTGTCGAGGGCCTTACCGAGGGCGACAGGTTGGCTCACGTCGGTCACGGTAAATCCCTGAATCGATGCGGATCGAGAGTCGTCAGGGGACATTCACAGCCAATTCACCGCGTCGATTTGTTGTTCATCGACTGGTCGCCTGTCTGTCCTTGTGTCACGCTCACCTCATGTCAGACGACGCTGTTCGTCAGGTCATCGAAGTACCACCCCAGTCGGACGAGGGCTGCGACTCGATGCGGACATGAGGGCCCACACCCGAGTTGCCGGGAAAACTTCCTCACGGCTGCCAGCGAACTTGACTGGACACCGGCAGTTGAACCCGACCCGGTGAACATTTTCCAGAACACTCCGGTCGACGCGACAGGTGCGCTGACATCACTTCCCGCCTTGTCCCAAGCGGGGGATTCGGTGACGCTGAGGGCCGAGGTCGATCTGTTCGTGGTGGTCACTGCCTGTTCGATGGACCTCAAGCCCATCAACGGTGGGCTCTGCACAGGTCTGCATTTGGAGACAGGCCGTTCTTGTGAACGCCGCTCTGAGTCGGCGCGATGAGACGTCGCCATGAGACAGCCGGAGGAGTGGGGGGAAGGGACTTCAGCGAGGTCTGAATCGGATCTCCGGCGGAGTGATCGTGTGCAGGAGTCGAACTGTCGGGGGTGGTGGATACCTTGATGGGGTGAACCCGATCGTGGCGGCAGGAGTTGCGTCGCGGCCTCCGCGGTCTCCGGTGTCGGTCGCGGAGGTGGGGCTATCGGTGGGCTTGTCGGTGACATCGCACTGCCGCCGGATCGGGTCTGTCTTTGACCCCGCGGTGTCTGGTGCCCATCTCACGGTGTCCGTCCCTGAACCGGTTCCTGTTCCTGAACCGGCGCTGTCGGTTGAAGATCTGGACCGGCGGTTGCAGCGTCAGGGTCGTGACAATTGGCGCCAATCGCGGCCGCACTGGACCGAGGCCGGGTGGTGGGACGCGGCGCTGCGTCCGGAGGTGCGCGCCTTGATACAGGTGCCAAAGGGGCCGGCGTTGCTCACCGCTGTGCAGGAGGTGGGGCCGGTCGACGGCAGTCGGTGCCCGTTTCCGCACCTTGACCCCGGACATGTCGCAGACGGTGCCGAGTGCGCTGTTGGCACACCAGGCAATCCATGTGCCTGCCAGGTGATTGTGACTGCAGCTTGGGCGACCGCCGCCGCGTGGGCTGCTGATCAGGCCGACCTCAGTGTCTTGAACAGTCTGGGGTCAACGGTGCAGGACCCGTACCTGAACCCCCAATGCCCCCACCTGGGTCAGATCATCGACCCCAGCGCCGAGGTGGTGGCACCGGCCTTGCGGCGTTCCCCGCAGTCGGTACGCAACCTGATCGCCAAGCTGCGTAAGCGAGCCGCCGCGGGGATCACGATGCTGAGCGAGGCGATCCGCGACGGACTGCTTCCCGCTTGGCAGGCCGACTTCCTTCTGCAAGACCTCGACGACTTGGAGCCCGTCGGCCGAGACCTGGTGATCGATGCCGTCGTCACGGCCATGCGCACCCGGCACACCAACGGGTGGGTGTCGTGGACATTGTCCGACCTGCGCCGCCACGCCAAGCGGATCAAGGCAGGACTGCACGATGAGTTACGCAAGCAACGCCACCGCAGCGAATCCTGTGACCGAGTCGACAAGCAACTATTCGGTGATGGACGCGGGCGGCTGATCGCCGAACTGCCCGAGGATATCGTTGACCGCATCCATCACCGACTGACTGCGATCGCCCACGGCCTGGCTGACGATGACCCCGAGCGCGGTGACAGCATCGACAAACTTCGTGCCGACATCCTCACCGACCTACTCCTGGCCCCACCGGACAGCTCAACCCCCACCACCACCGCCCCGGGCGAAGTGGCCGTGGTGATCAACTTGTCCACGGTCGTGCGCGCCGATCACGACCCCGCGTACCTGCCCGGTGTCGAGACTGTTCCCGCCGAGGTGGCCCGCGAGTTGGCCGCTGACCGCAAATGGCGGGCGTGGCTCACCGACGCCACCGGCACCGTCGTGGCCACCAGCCGCACGACCTACACCCCCACCGCAGCAGTCGCCCGGGTCGTGCGCGCTCGCGAGCCGCACTGTCGCATGCCCGGGTGCCGCAGGACCCGCGTCGACCTCGACCATGTCCAGCCCTTCCCCGAAGGGCCCACAGACCCGGGCAACCTGGCTAGTCTGTGCCGTCGCCACCACCGCCTGAAAACCCACCACGGATGGCGGCTGAACAATGACTCCTCAACCGAGTTCACCTGGACCGACCCCAACGGAGTCACCATCACCGACCACCACGACCCACCCTTACCACCCGGTAGATCGCCGTAACTCCATCAGGCCTGCTCGAGGCGCAGGAAGTTCCCGGCGGGATCCCGGATTGCCGCGTCACGGATACCCCAAGGCTGGTCGAGCGGTTCCTGTAGGACCTCAACCCCTGGCGCGGAAGCGATCGACTCGAACGCGCCGTCGAGATCGTCGAACCGCAGGTGGACCGGACGCATCTCTCCCTTCGCGAGGAGGGCGGCGATGGCATCGCCGTCGTCCTGCGATCGGCCCGCATGGGGTTCGGACAACACGATTACCAGACCCGGCTGCTCGGGTAGGCCCATCGTGATCCATCGGAATCCAGCGTTCTCCACCTCGTTCAGGACGGTGAGTCCCACCGCGTCGCGGTAGAACGCTCGAGCCGCGTCAGGGTCATCGACAAGGATGTGGACGGTGCTGATCGAAACAGTCATGGCCAGACCTTATGAGAGTGGATGAATTCCGGGCTTCTCCGAAACTGCTCGAGTCATCACGGGGCCTTGGGTCCCCGAGGCCGGGTGACCACCATGGCATGACACGCGGCCAACCCTGAAAGTTGCTCGTGGTCCCGGATCCGATAGGCCGAAGGCGACTCGCCCACCACATCGGTGAACTTCGCCGAGAACGACCCCAGGCTGGAGAACCCGACGGCGATACATACTTCGGTGACACTCATCCCTCCACGCCGGAGGAGGGACTGTGCGCGTTCTATCCGGCGTGAAATGAGGTACGAGTAGGGGGTCTCCGAGTACACGGCCCGGAACCGGCGGCTGAAGTGCGCGGGTGACATGCACGCCGTACTCGCCAGTGCAGCGACATCGAGGGGATCGGCGTAGTCCCGGTCCATTCGGTCACGGGCGCGACGCAGTCGTCGAAGTTCGCCGAAGTCATGGCCCACGGGGTTCATTGTGCCTGCGGCAAAGGAAATGGCGGCCCACGAAACGAGCTGTTGTGTCCGAGGGGGGATTTGAACCCCCACCCTCTTATACGAGGACTAGCACCTCAAGCTAGCGCGTCTGCCTATTCCGCCACCCGGACGTGACGTCAGAAGGATAGCAAGGCGAAACCGGGCGCCACGGCTGGCCGGAGTGCGGGGAGGTCCGGCAATCGTTGCCACTTCGCGGCAGGATGGGGGAGTGACGGATGACGCCCAGCAGGAGTTGGATCGCGCGCAGGCTGAGGCCGTGGCCATCCTGCAGGCCTTGATCCGCATCGATACCACGAACACGGGGGAACCTGAGGGAACGGTGGGAGAGGCGGAGGCCGCCGAATACGTGGAGTCCCTGCTGCGGGAGGTGGGCTACGAGCCCGAACGATTCGAGACCACCTCAGGGCGGCGGCAAGGAGTCCACCTGAGAATCGCCGGACAGGATCCCGGTCGGGAGGCCCTGCTGCTGCACGGCCACCTTGATGTGGTGCCCGCCATCGCCGGTGACTGGAGTGTCGACCCCTTCAGCGGCGAGGAGAAGGACGGCCTGATCTGGGGTCGTGGTGCGGTCGACATGAAAGACATGGACGCGATGCTCATCGCGATGGTGAGGTCTTGGGCCCGGAGCGGCTATGTGCCCCCGCGCGACATCGTGTTCTTGATGACGCCGGACGAAGAGGCCGGTGGTTGGCAAGGGGCGCACTGGCTCGTCGACCATCGACCGGAGTTGCTTGCGGGGGTGACCGAAGCGGTCGGCGAGGTAGGGGGATTCTCGATCAGCGCCGGCAGCGATCGCCGCCTGTACCTGCTTCAGACCGCCGAGAAGGGCATCGCCTGGCTACGCCTGCGCGCCAGTGGCCGCGGTGGGCACGGATCATTCGTCAATGACGACAACGCCGTGACGACCCTCGCCCGCGTCGTCAGCCAGATCGGCGAGTACCCCTTCCCCATGACGCTGACACCCACCATGAAGGCGTGTGTCGCCGAGCTGGCCGAGGCGCTCGACGTGCCGTTCGATCAGAACGACCCCGAGCCGTTCCTCCGTGCCCTCGGCCCCATGGCACGCATCATCGGGGCCACCCTGCGCAACACCGCGAACCCGACCATGCTGCATGCGGGATACAAGTCCAACGTGGTGCCCGCCATGGCCGAGGCCCACATCGACGGGCGGTTCCTGCCCGGCCATGAGCAGGAACTTTTCGACGTCGTTGACTCGATCCTCGGCGACGAGGTCACGCGTGAGCTCATCAACCATGACATCTCGCTGGAGACACCCTTCGAGGGCCCCACGATCGAGGCGATGGCCGCCGCCATCCACTCGGAGGACCCCCAAGGGCGAGCCATCCCGTACACCATGAGCGGCGGCACCGACGCCAAGTCATGGAGCACCCTCGGCATCCGCTGCTACGGATTCGTCCCCCTGCGCCTGCCACCGGAATTGGACTTCCCGGCGATGTTCCACGGCATCGACGAGCGCGTCCCGGTCGAATCGGTCAAGTTCGGTGTCCGGGTCCTGCAACGCTTTGTCGACATGTGCTGACCGGAGTCACTAGGGTCGCTATCAGTCCAGGACGAGGAGTCGCCATGTCCCAGTCTGCCCCCGTGCAGCGCCCCGGTTCCGTCACCTTCATCGTGGTTCTGATGTGGATTCTTGCGATCTTCGAGGTGATCGGTGGCATCGCAGCGGTGCTGGTGTCCTTCAAGTCGCTCACTCCCCAGCAAGCGGCGCAACTTCTGGCGGAGGGCGTCACCGACCTCGATCAGGTGCGACTCGCGGGGATCATCACGATCATCTTCGGGATTTTGATCATGCTGTTCGCCAGCGGTCTGAAGAACGGCAGCAACGGTGCCCGCATCTTCATCAGCATCATCGTCGTTCTGAACATCTTGGGCAATGCACTCGGAATGGGGCTGCTCAAGGTCGAGTCCGTATGGTCCGCTCTGCTCAGCATCGTCCTGTGGCTGATCGTGCTCGCGATGCTGTGGACCTCGCGGGCCAGCGCGTTCTTCCACTCGCCCCGCTGACGCAACGACGGCAGTCAGCGACCGACGGCAGTCAGCGACCGAGTTGGTTCCAGCCGGACTCGGGGTAGCCGAGGGTCGGTGCCGAGATGTCGTCGAGGGCAGTACGGATCTCGGAAGGCAACTCCAACTCCTCGGACTCCACAACACCTCGGAGTTGGGCCACGGTCCGGGCCCCCACGATCGGCGCCGTCACACCTGGCCTGTCGCGCACCCATGCCAGTGCTACCTCCAACGGGGCCACGTCGAGTCCCTCGGCTGCGGTGTGCACCGCGTCCACGATGCGGCGAGAACGGTCGTCGAGGTACTCGGACACGAACGACCCGAAGTGCGGAGACGCGGCACGCGAGTCGCTCGGCGTCCCGTAGCGGTACTTACCCGTCAGCACACCGCGTCCCAGTGGCGACCATGGCGTGATCCCGACGCCCAGGTCGCGGGCAGCCGGTACGACTTCCCGCTCGACGCCTCGTTGGACCAGCGAGTACTCCATCTGAACCGCGGCGATCGGGCTACGACCGGGAAGGGCCTCCTGCCACGTGGCGGCGCGGGCCAACTGCCAACCGGCATAGTTCGACACGGCCACGTAGCGCACCTTGCCCGCGCGGACGGCGTCATCGGCGGCCGACAAGGTCTCAGCCAGGGGAGTGATCGGATCCCACGCGTGCAGATACCAGATGTCGACATGATCGACACCCAGCCGACGCAGCGAACGGTCGAGTGAACCCAGGAGATGGCCCCGAGATGCGTCGAAGCGACGCTTGGTGCGAGGCCGGCTCACAGCTTTGGTGGCCAGAACCACCCGATCGCGTGAGTTGGTCTCACGTAGCAGCGTGCCGATGATCTGCTCGCTGGCACCATCCGCGTAGACGTCGGCGGTGTCGATGAAGGTGCCTCCGGCCTCCAGGAAGGTCGACCATTGGTCGCGCGCCTCGTGCTCATCGGTGTCCCGGCCCCAGGTCATCGTGCCGAGTCCCAAACGGGATACCCACAGACCCGTCGCCCCGAGTGGTCGCTGCTGCATGAGAAGAACGTAACGTGCCATCGGTGCGCCCCCGCGCACCACCGGCGTTGGCCGGACGTGTCGGCTGATGACCGGCGGGGCGCAGAGTACCCTCGGAGCGGTCCGCGCCGGAGCAGTCCGCGCGAGAGCGGTCGACGCAGACGGACGAACAGCGGTCCGCGCAGACGCGCGAAGATGTGAGGAGAACAATGCGACTCGGTCTGAACCTCGGGTACTGGGGAATGGGTAACGATGCGGACAACCTGGCGTTGGCCCGGGTTGCCGACGAACTCGGATACAGCGTCGTGTGGGTGGCGGAAGCCTACGGGTCCGATGCGCCGACCGTCCTGAGTTGGATCGCGGCGCAGACCCAACAGATCGACATCGGCTCGGCGGTGTTCCAGATCCCCGGCCGTACTCCCGCCGCGACCGCCATGACCGCCGCCACCTTGGACACGCTGTCCGACGGCCGTTTCCGGCTCGGCCTGGGGGTCTCCGGCCCGCAAGTTTCCGAAGGCTGGCACGGTGTGCGGTTCGCCAAGCCGCTCACCCGCACGCGCGAGTACACCGAGATCGTGCGTAAAGCCCTGCGACGGGAGAAGCTCACCTACGAGGGAGAGTTCTTCACACTCCCGCTACCGGACGGCCCCGGCAAGGCCCTGACGCTCACGGTGCATCCGGTGCGGGAGCACATCCCCATGTATCTCGCCGCGATCGGACCCAAGAACCTCGAACTCACGGGTGAGTTGTTCGACGGTTGGCTGGCCATCTTCTACTCGCCGGAGTTCGCGGGAGAATTGACCGCGAACATCGCCGCGGGCAGGGCCAAGGTCGGCAAGACCATGGAGGGATTCGATGTCGTTCCCACGGTGCCGGTCGTCATCGGCGACGACCTGGACAAATGCGCCGAACCACTGCGCGCGTACGCGGCTTTGTACATCGGCGGCATGGGCAGTCGCGAGCAGAACTTCTACAACCGGCTGGCAGTGCGGATGGGATACGACGTCGCCGCTGCCGAGGTGCAGGACCTCTATCTCGCCCGCGACTATGCCGGAGCGGGGGCCGCGGTGCCCATGGAGTTCATCGACAACACATCCTTGATCGGTCCCCGGGAGAGGATCCGCGACCGGTTGCACGCCTTCGCAGAAGCAGGAGTCACGACGCTGACCGTGGCCAGTTACGCCGGCACGTTGCAGGAGAGGGTCGCCACGGTGCGCGCCATGGCGGAGATCTTGGATGAGTCCGGACTTGCCGGATGATCTCGTGGTTCGAGGCGATCGTCCTCGGCGTGGTGCAGGGGCTGACCGAGTTCCTTCCGATCTCGTCCAGCGCCCACATCCTGATCATCTCCCAACTCTTCGGCTGGGAAGACCCGGGCGCGGCCTTCACCGCGGTGTCCCAGATCGGCACCGAGTCAGCGGTCATCCTGTACTTCCGCAAGGACATCTGGCGGATCATCTCTGCCTGGTTCCGCTCCCTCTACACGCCTGCGGAACGGGGCGTCCTCGAGGCGCGTATGGGCTGGTACGTGATCATCGGCACCATTCCCATCGCGGTCCTGGGGGTGGCGTTCCAGGACCAGATCGAGACTGTCGCGCGCAACCTGTGGCTGGTGTCGTTCACCCTGATCGGGTTCGGCATCATCCTCGGCGTCGCCGACCGCGTGGGCCGCAAGTCCCAGGAGCTCGAGGATCTGAACACACGTGACGGGATTCTCTACGGAGTCGGGCAGGCGTTCGCGCTGATCCCGGGTGTCTCGCGTTCCGGTGCGACCATCTCGATGGGCCTGTTTCTGGGCTACTCACGTGAGGCGGCCACTCGCTACGCGTTCCTGCTGGCCATCCCAGCGGTCATGGCATCGGGCTTCTTCGAGGCCCTCAAAATCGGCGATGGGCCCACCCCGGACTGGGGTCCGACGATCGTGGCCACGGTCATCGCATTCGTCATCGGATACCTGGTGATCGCCTGGCTCATCAAGTACATCTCGACGAACTCGTACATGCCGTTCGTGCTCTACCGGATCGTGCTCGGATTGTTGGTCATCGTGCTGCTGAGCACCGGGGTCCTCACCGCCACCTGATCAGTTGCGCCGGACCTCGACGTTGCGCCCGCGCGCATCGGAGATCAGGGACCCGTACCCCCTGGCACCCGAGACGCTGATGTAGACCCGTGGCTGTTGGCCGGCGATGCGATCGATGGAGACGACCGAGATCTCCTCGTCCTCCAGATCGAGTCCCGCGAGGGCCTGTTGCTGGAGGTCTGGGATCACCGTCCAATCGACGGCGCCGAGGCCGAACGTCGTGCGGTCCAGGTTCTCGATGTCCGACATGCTCATGGACACCGGGTCGGAGTCCCAGGTGTTCCCGTAGTACCGATAGGTGTCGAGGTTCTCGGGTTTCTGAGGATCGCGCACTTCGGCTGAGAATCCGTTGTTGGTCAAGGAGATGCGACGAACCGTGACATTCTCGCCCAGTTCCTGGCGGAGCAGAAGCGGAACCTCTGTCGGATCGGTCAGGGGATTGAACGTCGGCGTCGCCCCGGGCGTGCCGGAACCCGCCGTGTTCCCGCTGCAGCCGGCCACCGTCAGCATCACGGTCATCAGTACGGCTGCGAGGATGCGCATGTCCACAGTGTGCCCGCCGTGCTGCCCTGCTCGGGGCACTACAGCCAACCGCTGCGCTTGAACTGTCGGTACAGGACCAGGCAGATCGTCGCCATGACGATCAGCACGGCGGGGTAGCCGAAAGACCAGTGGAGTTCCGGCATGTCCTCGAAGTTCATCCCGTAGATCCCTGCGATAGCGGTCGGAACGGCGATGATCGCCGCCCACGCGGAGATCTTGCGCATGTCCTTGTTCTGGCGCAGGTCCTGTTGTGAGGTCGACGCCATCAACATGGTCATCAGGAGTTGATCGTGGGACTCCACCAGGTCGTTCGCGCGCAGTACGTGATCACCGATGTCGCGGAAGTAGGGCGCCAGCTCGTGGGGGATCTCGGAGTGCTCCTCGCGCACCAACGTCCTGGCTTCCGAGATCAGCGGTGAGATGGCCCGTTTGACCTCGAGGTTCTCGCGCTTGAGGTTGTAGACCATGCTGGCGTTGTCCGTCGCCTTCATGCTGAACACCGCGTCCTCGAGGTCCTCGAGGTCGTTGGCCAGGTGTTGCACGATGTCGAGGTAGCCGTCCGCCAGAACGTCCAGGACTGCATACAGGACGCTGGCCGGCCCGTATCGGGTCAACGCCAGATGTGAGCGGAGCCGGTCCCTCGCGCTGCCCGGTGCCGCGTCGCCCCTCCGGATCGACAACGCGAACCCGGGGCCGAGAAACACAGCCACCTGCCCGGTGTCCACAGCCGAGATTTCCTCCGTGTAGCGCAGCTCCTTCAAGACGATGAACGCCCGATCGTTTCCGATCTCGACCTTGGGACGTTGCCTGCCGTTCAGGGAATCCTCTACCTGCAGGTCCGGTAGATCGAACAGTCGCTGCATCATCTCCATCTGATGGCGCGAGGGATTCGCGAGCTTGAGCCAGACGAAAGACCCAGGATCGGGTGCCTCGGTGGCCACTTCCCGAACCAGCGATGTCAGAAGTCCCTCCAACTCCCACGGCGGGGTGTCAACGGAGACGCAGCGAGAGTCGACTGGTACCTCAGCACCGTTTCGATAGCGGAAGACCGACGTGATCACGACGACAGTGTGGCCCCGGGAATACGCTGTCGGGGTGACAACGGTGATGTTGCTGCGGCACGGTCGCAGCACCGCGAACGCCGAGGGCATTCTGGCGGGGTGGACTCCAGGCGTCGGACTGGACGACGTCGGACAAGAACAGGCCCGGGCGGCCGCCCGACGGCTGCAGGAAGTGCGGTTCAGCGCCGTGGTCACGAGTCCACTCGAACGATGCCGGCAGACGGCCGACGCCATTGCCCGACGCAAACGTCAGGACCTGCCGATCCATACGGACCTCGACCTGGCCGAGGCCCGCTACGGCGACTGGACCGGCCAGCCCCTGACCGAACTTGCGGAGGATCCCCTCTGGTCAGCCGTGCAACACCACCCGAGTGGCGTGACGTTTCCCGGCGGTGAGTCGATGGTGGCGGTCTCGAACCGGGCAGTCAGCGCGATCCGGCGCTGGAACCGCAGGCTGGGGGACAAGGCC
This sequence comes from Candidatus Nanopelagicales bacterium, assembly GCA_037045355.1. Taxonomy (NCBI): domain Bacteria; kingdom Bacillati; phylum Actinomycetota; class Actinomycetes; order Candidatus Nanopelagicales; species Candidatus Nanopelagicales bacterium. The sequence continues at coordinate 26,391 of JBAOHO010000004.1, forward strand.
ACGTACGTGGTGGTCAGTCATGGTGACGTCATCAAGGCGATCCTCGCGGACGCCCTGGGTATGCATCTTGATCTGTTCCAGCGACTGCAGATCGACCCTTGCTCGGTGTCGGTGATTCGGTACACCGCGCAGCGGCCCTTCGTCGCAAGACTCAACGACGTCGGGGGCGATCTGTCGGCGTTTTCACCTGGCCGACGGCGCCGAGCAGCGAGTTCCGATGCCGTCGTCGGTGGCGAGTCCGGGGCGTAGGCTGACCCTCATGACGCGGCAGGTGTTCGTCCATGACGCTCCGGACCGGTGCATCGTCGGCACGGTGGGGGAGCCGGGTCAGCGCATCTTCTTCCTTCAGGTGCGCAGCGGCTCCCGCATCAACACGCTGGTGCTCGAAAAGGAACAGGCACAGATCCTCGCCGAACGCATCGACGGATTGCTCGACGAGATGGTCGGCTCGGACTCGCCCGCTGCCGCACGGGATGATGGCCCACTCGATAGCCCGATCGAGGAGGACTTCCGCGTCGCCGCACTCGGGCTGGGCTGGAACTCCGAGACGGGGCGACTCATCATCGAGGCGCACGCACCCGGCGCCGACGACACCGACGTCCCCGATCTGGAGAACGACGATGAAGGGCCGGACACTGTCCGGATCCGACTGAGTGCCGATCAGGGCCGCGCCTTCGCGCAACGCGCCCAGGCCGTGGTGGCCGCCGGCCGGCCCCCGTGCCCGTTCTGCCACCTGCCCTTGGACCCCACCGGCCATATCTGCCCTCGGGCCAATGGCTATCGACGCTGACACAGCCCACTGGGAGGTCCTGGGCCAACTGAGTGAAGCGTCCAACGCGACGCTGCTCGTGGAGGTGTCCGAGCAACGATTCGTCTACAAACCGGTGGCAGGTGAGCGACCGCTGTGGGACTTCCCCGACGGCACGCTCGGCCGTCGCGAAGTGGCTGCGTATCAGGTGGCGGCTGCGTTGGGTTGGGATCTCGTACCCGAGACCGTGTGGGTCGAACAGGGGCCTTACGGCCCCGGCAGCCTGCAGCAATGGGTCCAGCCAACCGGGAGTCCGGTCGATCTCTTCCCGGTCGGCCAGGTGCCAGCGGGGTGGGTGGGGGTGCTACGCGGCTATGACGCCGAGGATCGCGAGATCGAGGTGGCCCACCGGGATGACGCCGAGATGATGCGGATGGCGCTGTTCGACATCCTGATCAACAACGCCGACCGCAAAGGGGGACATCTCTTCACCATGGCCGACTCTGAGGTGGTGGGTATCGACCAGGGGCTGTGTTTCCATCACGAACCGAAACTACGCACGGTTCTGTGGGGCTTCGTCGGGCGGGAGATCCCAGCGGAGTTCAGGCAACGGATTGAGAGTGTGCGCGAGGAACTGCCGGAGTTGCTGACCGGCCTGCCGACGCTCGAGCGTGAGGCCCTGGGACACCGGGCGCGGGTGCTGGTCGACAGCGCCGAATTTCCGGCGCCGACCGGCGGGGGACCGGCGGTGCCGTGGCCACCGCTGTGACTGATGCTGGTGTCCGATTCGATGGTTGATCAGGACTTCAGGGCTGGATTCTCGTCACGCCGGGAAAGCGATCGAAGTCGTTGTCGAATGACACAACGGAACATCGATGGGAAATCGAGAGAGCCGCCAAGTGTGCGTCGTTGACCAAGTTTGCACCCGTTCCCACCGATTTGAGCAGTCGTCGCATGATTCCGACGTGATCGGCGCTCGGCTCGGCGATAACCGCATTGGGCTGTGACAGCCACGCCTCGATGCGGTCAAACGCCTCGTCCGTTGACAGTGGTCTGGGGAAGAGGCCGTCTCGGGTGGTGAGGCGGGCAAAGGCCAGAAGCGCCACCCAGTCGAAGTGCACGACTTGGTGACCGTTCAACGCATCATCGAGCCACCTTGCGGCTGCGGAATGATGGGGCGCGTCGCTGTTGACCGCATAGAGCAGCACGTTGGCGTCGACGAGTGCCACGCCTATCCTCCCGAGCGAAGTCGGCGCAGGAGTTCGTCGTCTTCGAGATCCCCCGCAACCTGAAGTGCGCGATCCAGATTCACCGTGCTGCGCCCCAAAGAAGCTGGTTCCGTGTGGAACCCGCCTGGACCACGGCTGTTCCGCAGCAAGCTGTTCAGCGCTTCCTTGAAGGATTCCCCATGCTCGCGCATTCGGCGCTGAATCAGGGCTGCATTGTCGGGGTCGAGGGTGACCGTGGTCCTCACGTGTCCACACTAGCATTAGTGCATCAACAGTAGTGATGCGCTGATGCACACTGGGTGCCGTCGGACTGCGGGCACCATGTCGCGATTCCCGCACTAGGGTGATCGGATGCAGTCCTGGCGTGAGCAGGTGGTTCCGGAAATCCCTGGTCCTGGAGTGCCGCTGCGCCTGTACGACACGGCCACCCAGGAGCTGCGTGCCACGGCACCGGCCCAACGGGCAACGCTCTACGTCTGCGGGATCACGCCCTACGACGCCACCCACATGGGCCACGCCGCCACGTATGTCGCGTTCGATCTGCTCAACCGGTTCTGGCGGGACGCCGGTCACAACGTCTGCTACGTCCAGAACGTCACCGATGTCGACGACCCACTCCTGGAACGAGCGGTGGAGTCCGGCCAGGACTGGCGGGAACTGGCCGACTCCGAGACCGAACTGTTCCGCTCGGACATGGGCGCCCTGCGCGTGTTGCCACCGCGCTACTACATCGGTGCGGTCGAATCGATCCCAGCGATCGTCGAAGGGATCGAGGCTCTGCGAGAACTCGACGCCGTCTACGACGTCGACGGCGACCTGTACTTCCCGGTCGCCCGGGATCCGGGTTTCGGCTCCGTGTCCGGGTTGCCCCGCGCGCAGATGGTGCAGGATTTCGCCGAGCGGGGTGGTGATCCGGATCGCGCGGGCAAACGGGACCCCTTGGACCCGCTGTTGTGGCAGGCCGCTCGAGAGGGCGAGCCGTCGTGGCACACCGATCTGGGACACGGTCGGCCGGGCTGGCATGTCGAATGCACCGCCATCGCGGAGGAGTACCTCGGACTGCCGTTCGACGTGCAAGGCGGAGGCTCGGATCTGATCTTCCCGCACCACGAGATGTGCGCGTCCTTGGGCAAGGTCGGCAGCGGGGAGGCGATCTTCGCCCGCCACTACGTACATTCGGGCATGGTCGGGCTCGACGGCCACAAGATGAGCAAGTCGCGGGGCAACCTCGTCCTTGTCCGTGATCTGCGCGCCGACGGAAACGATCCCATGGCGATCCGGCTCGCCCTGCTCGCGCACCACTACCGTTCTGACTGGCAATGGACGCAGGACGAACTGCCGCGCGCGCAGCAGCGCCTCGCCAGTTGGCGGGCGGCCGGCAAAGCGGAGACTGCGCCCCCGGCGGGCCGGGTCATCGACGCCATGAGACAGTCGCTGGGTTCGGATCTGGATGCCCCCGGCGCGTTGTCTATCGTCGACGACTGGGTTGCGGAGACCGTGCTGGGCAGAGGGTCGGACCGGGACGCGCCGCACGCCATCAGCCGTGCCGTGGACGCCCTGTTGGGCGTGGAACTGTGAGTTGGCGAATCGGGAGGGGCCGAGCGTGAAGTACGCGATCACCGGTGCGACGGGTTTCATCGGGTCGGCACTGGCTCATCGGTTGGCCGGCGATGGGCATGACGTCGTCGCGACGGTGCGCAACCCCGCCAAAGCCCAGGCGTTGACAGCGGCCGGGATCGAGGTGCAGGAGGCGGATCTGGGAGATGTCGCCGGCATGGCCAAGGCCTTCGAGGGCTGCGCCGGCGTCTTCCACGTCGCCGGGTGGTACAAGGTGGGCTCGTCGAAACCTGAGGAAGGCTGGCTGGTCAACGTCGAGGGAACCAAGAATGTCGTGGCAGCGACCGTTGCGGCGCAGGTTCCCCGACTGGTCTACACCAGCACGTGCGCAGTGAACTCGGATACCGAGAGCCTCACTGTCGACGAGAGTTACCACTTCACGGGCCGTCATCTGACGACCTACGACGAGACAAAGGCCCGCGCTCACGACTACGTCGTTCAGTTCGCGGAGGGCCATGATCAGCCCGAGGTGGTCATCGTGATGCCAGGCGGCGTCTACGGCCCCGGCGACACCTCGCAGGTCGGCCAGATCCTCGCGGATGTCGCTGATGGCAAGCGGGTCATCGTGTCCTCGTCATTGCGCATGATGCAGGCGCATGTGGATGACATCGCCGACGGACACGTACGCGCCATGGAACTCGGTCGCCCCGGCGAGTCCTACATGTTGGTGGGCGAGCGCACCGACTTGCGGACGATGGCGACCGAGATGGCCGACTTGACCGGAGGCAAGAAGCCGATCGACATGCCGCGTGCCGCGCTGCCGGTGGCGGAGAAATTCCCGTCGGCCGTGGGTCGGATGGTTTCGTTGCCCCCCGAGTTCTCAGCGGAGGCGATGCGCTCGTCACGCGCGTCCTACCTCGCCACCTCCGCCAAGGCGAATCGCGAACTGGGATGGACGTATCGACCGTTGTTCGTCGGCTTGCGCGAGACCGCCGAAGCCGAAGGCTGGATCTGATTCGGGGACGCTCAGCCCGAGATCCGTTCCTGCCACTCCTGTGCGTTGGCGATGACCTCAGCGCGGCTCACGGTCAGACACTCACGGTCGCGGACCACCAAGTCGCCACCAACCCACACGTTGGCGACGTCGTTTCGCCCGCAGACATAGACGAGATGCGACGCGACGTCGTACATCGGTACCGAGGTTGCATCCGTGAGGTCCACAGAGACCAGATCGGCCTGCTTGCCCGGTTCGATTGAGCCGATCAGGTGGTCCAGCCCCAACGCGGTGGCTCCGTTCAACGTGGCCATTGTCAGCACCGTGTGGGCATCCAGGGCAGCCCCGTCCCGCGCAACGCCCTTGCCCAGGAGTGCCGTGGTGCGCATCTCCTGGAACATGTCCAAGCGGTTGTTGCTCGCCGTGCCATCCGTCCCGATACCCACGGTGATGCCGGCGTCGAGCATCTGCTGCACTTTGGCGAAGCCGCTGGCCAGTTTCAGGTTCGACGAGGGGCAATGGGAAACAGTGACTCCGTATTCGGCGGCCAGGGCAATGTCGTGCTTGGTCATGTGGACGGCGTGCGCGGCCAGGAAGTTCGGGGAGAGCACTTGGTGGTCGGCGAGCCATTGGACGGACGGGATCCGGTGGTGCGAGATGTGCCGCTCGACCTCTCCCCAGGTCTCATTGAGGTGGGTGTGAATCCCGATGCCCTGGGTCTCGCAGAGCGCCGCAGCATTCTCCCAGGAGTCGACGCTGGTGGCGTACGTGGAATGCGGGGCGAGCATGAACTGGGCCCGTTCATGGCCCCGCCATTCCTCGACCGCGGCCAGGCCGCGCTCGAGGTACTCCCGTTCACTGCTCGCGTAGCCAGTCGCCACCTCGAGGTAGAGGACCCCCGCCGTCACCCGCATACCGGCGCGAACCCCCTCGCGCGCGGCGGCCGACGGGTAGAAGTACATGTCGTTGAACGCGGTCGTCCCGCCGGTGAGCATCTCCCAGCACGCGAATCGTGTGCCGTCCGCCACGAATCCGTCATCGACCCAGCGAGCCTCGGCGGGCCAGATCCGCTGCTCGAGCCACTCGAGGAGGGGTAGGTCGTCGGCGTACCCCCGCAGCAGCGTCTTGGCGGCGTGGGTGTGGGTATTGACCAGACCCGGGATCAGCACCTGTCCGGGCAATGCGACCACCGCGGCGGTGGGGAACTGGCGCTCCGCCTCGGCTCGGGGCAGAACAGCCTCGATGGTCGCGCCGCGGACCACGACACTGTGATCGCGCCACACCGCGCCGCGGGGGACGATGGGGACGACCCAGTCGGGATCCAGACGATTGAGCGGTGATTCCGGCGTGGCTCAGCCCTTCTTCTCGTCGTGTCCGCCGAACTCCTTGCGCATCGCGGACTGGACCTTGTTGGCGAAGAGATCGTTGCCCTGCGACGAGAACCGGGAGAACAGAGCGGCCGTGAGAACTGGTGCCGGGACGCCCGTGTCGATGGCGGCCTGACTGGTCCACCGGCCTTCGCCGGAGTCGGACACCCGACCGCTGAACTCGTCCAGTGTCGGGGACTTGTACAAGGCGGCTGCCGTCAGATCCAACAGCCACGACCCCACGACCGATCCGCGGCGCCACACCTCGGCCACTGCGGTGGTGTCGATGTCGTACTTGTACCAGTCGGGGTTCTCGAGCGGTGCCGTCTCCGCGTCCTGATCGCGCTGTTTGTCGCCGGCGTCGGCGTTGTGCAGGATGTTGAGGCCCTCCGCGTAAGCGGCCATGATGCCGTACTCGATACCGTTGTGGACCATCTTGACGTAGTGCCCGGCGCCACTGGGACCGCAGTGCAGCCAGCCCCGCTCCTCGGGGGTGGGGGCTCCGCTGCGGCCGGGAGTGCGCTCGACGTCACCCATCCCGGGAGCGATCGTGTCCCAGATCGGCCCGAGGCGGTTCACGGCCGAGTCATCTCCACCGATCATCAGGCAGTAGCCGCGCTCGAGGCCCCACACGCCGCCACTGGTGCCGCAGTCCACGAAGTGGACGCCTTTCTCGGCAAGTTTCGCGGACCGTCGGATGTCGTCGTGGTAGCGCGAGTTGCCGCCGTCGATCAGGACATCGTCGGCCTCGAGCAGGGCGCCCAGCTGATTGACCACGGACTCGGTGATCGCCCCGGCGGGGACCATGACCCACGCGGCGCGCGGCTTGTCCAACTTGGCCACGAAATCCTCGAGGCTGTCGGCGCCGACCGCGCCTTCGGCGACGAGATCCTTGACGGCTTCGGGGTTGTTGTCGAACACGACGCACCGATGACCATCGCGCATGAGGCGACGAACGATATTCGCCCCCATCCGGCCCAGACCAACCATCCCCAACTGCATCGGGTTGTCCGTCGTCACGTCGACTCCTTCCGCCCGACCTCAGGTCGGACCCATGTGGCATTCAAGGGAACGCTAGTGCAAGAGTGGCGTTCGACGCGCTCCCTGGGGCCGCCGTTCAAGTGATGTCCGATTTGTGGAAGGGACCGCAGTGACCAGTTGGGACACTCTCACCGAACTCTCGCAGACCGTCGGATCGCAACGGATCCGCGATCTGCTGGCGACCGACCCTTCGCGAGCGACCCGGCTCGTCGCCGAAGGGGCGGGGATCACGCTCGACTATTCCCGCCAGCGGGTGGACCAGATGGTTCTGGACGCCTTGGTGTCGCTCGCTGCCGAGCGAGGTGTCGCGCAGCGTCGTGACGAGATGTTCGCCGGTCGACACATCAACGTCACCGAGGACCGCGCTGTCCTGCATGTCGCACTGCGGATGCCGAAAGACGCGACTTTGGTGGTGGATGGCGTCGATGTCGTGGCAGAGGTGCACCAGGTCCTCGACCGCATGAAGGCGTTCAGTGAACGGGTCCGCTCGGGGGAGTGGACCGGGCACACCGGCAAGCGCATCCGCAACGTCATCAACATCGGCATCGGTGGTTCCGATCTCGGTCCCCACATGGCGTACCTCGCGCTGCAGGACTACTCACAGCGGGACCTGACATTCCGATTCGTGTCCAATGTGGACGGAACCGACATCGTCGAGGCCACCCGGGACCTGGATCCCGCGGAAACGCTCTTCATCATCTCCAGCAAGACGTTCACGACCTTGGAGACGATGACCAACGCCGCAGCCGCCCGCGACTGGGTCAAGCGCGGCTTGGGGGAAGACGTCGACGTCGCCCGGCACTTCGTGGCGGTATCCACCAACGGAGACGCCGTTCGTGAGTTCGGGATCGACACGGCGAACATGTTCGGATTCTGGGAGTGGGTCGGCGGCCGCTACTCGATGGACTCCGCGATCGGCCTGTCCACCATGATCGCGATCGGGGCCGAGCAGTTCGACGACATGCTGGCCGGGTTCCATGCGATGGATGAGCACTTCCGCACCGCGCCGACTGCCGCCAACCTCCCGATGCTCATGGGTCTGTTGTCCGTGTGGAACCGCAACTTCCTCGACTGCCCGACAGTCGCCGTGCTCCCGTACGACCAATACCTCTCGCGGTTCCCCGCCTACCTGCAGCAGCTGACTATGGAGTCCAACGGCAAGAGCGTCAAACTCGACGGCACCCCGGTCGAATCCGAGACAGGTCCGATCTACTGGGGCGAGCCGGGCACCAACGGGCAGCACTCCTTCTACCAACTCATCCATCAGGGAACAAGCACCATCCCTTGCGATGTGTTGTTCTGCGCCGAACCGCTCAACGAGGTCGGCGATCAGCACGATCTGCTGATTGCCAACGCCCTGGCTCAGGCTGCCGTCTTCGCGCTGGGTCGCACAGCCGAGGAGGTCGCCGCGGACGGAGTTCCCGAGCGGCTGATCCCACACAAGGTCATGCCGGGAAACCGTCCGTGCAGTGTGATCACGGCACAGAAACTGACGCCGCACGCCCTCGGCACTTTGGTGGCTCTCTACGAACACACGGTGTTCACGGCGGGCGCCATCTGGGGAATCGACTCCTTCGACCAATGGGGAGTGGAGTTGGGAAAGGCCATGGCGGGACAGTTGGTACCGCAACTCATCGACGGTTCACCGGGGCCTGCCTCCCAGGACTCGGCAACCACAGCAGCCGTGGCCCGCTACCGGTCCGCTCGCGGCCGCTGATCCCACACCGGCAGGTGCAGACGAGCACGGGACAGATGCAGGCGGATCTGCGCGGCCGGTGACGGCTGGTAGCGCCCCGGGAACTGCCCTGTGACCGGGTTCGTCGGGAAGAACCAGCGTCCCGACAAGTCCAGCCGCAGGACATCGTCGATCTCCAGGGCAGTGGCTTGTGGCAGCAACGCCAGGGCCACGTCGACCACGCGCCCAGGTTCCAGCGGCGACGCTTGGTCGTGGCGGTGGACCGGCAGGTCGGGTGCCGACAGGTCACTGTCCAGCTCGTGATGGGACAGCCGAATCTGGCTGTGAGTGACCATGTCATGTGCGAATCCGTAGGAGCCTTCGAAGGTGACCTCGCGGCCCCGACGGAACAACCTCAGTCCGGCGAACAGGATCGCATCGTCGCCTGACGTCACCGCCACGGGCAGTTCCAGCCACGGGGATCCGACCACATCGAGCCCCTGATCCACCCGCCAACTGATGCTGATGGTTCCGCGTGAGCCGCGCTCGGTCATGTCCAGATCCACGACATCCCGCGCCGACGGTGAGCCGCCGACCACCTGTCCCGCGGCGAGCCGGACCGACCGCATGCTCGTCGCCGGTGGCGGCATGTCCTCGACGCCGATGACGTCGTGATCGGTGCGATCGCGGTGCAGTGCGAGGCGGACCCGAGGCTGTTGTCGCCAGCCGGTGTCGATGTCGGCGAGGTAGTCCTCGAAGAACTCGTGCTGAACGGCCAGGGCGCCTCGTGAATAGAACGTGCACCACTTGCCGCCGCGGTGGGTGTACAACCACTTGTCCGCGGAACCGACCCGGCGAAACGCCTCATGGGAACCGCGACTGTGCAGCAAATGGTCGCTGAAGGAACCGCACACCAACATCGGCGTGTCGATGGCGGCCAGATCCGGGGTCCGTTGCCGCCAGAAGCCATCCAGCAGCGGGTGGTCCTTCTGGGACTGGCGCAATGGGGTCATCACGCGGCCCGCGCGGGCGGTCATGGCGCTCCACATCACCATGAAGCCGTCTTCGCGACCGCCCCCGGGGCGAGCGAAGTCCCGGTAGACGTCGCTGAACCCTTCCCACGGGCACATCGCGTACAGCCCTCTCGGGTGACGCGCGGCCACCCCGTACTGGGACAGCGCCAAGTACGACACTCCCAGCAATCCGACACGACCGTTGCACCACCGTTGGTCAGCGACCCACTCGATCAGATGCTGATAGTCCTGCGACTCGGACGTGGTCAGCAGGTCCGCGACGCCGTCGGAATGACCGAAGCCGCGCAGATCGGCGTTGACCACGGCGAACCCGCGAGAACACCAAAACGCCGGGTCGGGTGCCTCCCACCCGGTCCAAGCGGAGAAGCGCACTGGCTGCGGTTGCCGGAAGGCACGGTACTGCGGTGACGGCGACCGCCCCGACCTGGTGTTGATGGGCAGGTTGTCCTTGCCATAGGGGTGGGCGCACATGATCACCGGGTAGCGACCGGGTGTGGGGCTCCCCGACCGAGGGCGGCGGGCGAGGTGGGCCGCCTCACCGGCACTGCCGGGATCCGGCAGGTAGAGGTCCAGGCGCAGCATGGTTCCGTCCGGCATCGGGACCGCCAGATCCGGCGTCCGTGTGACCCCGGCGGGCGGCGGATCCACGACGACGTTCGGATACCGGGCCCGACTCAGCAACGCGACCAGGCGCCGCCCCACTCCAACGCGCATGTTCCGGACCCTATCCTTGGCGCATGCCCAAAACGCCGCTGCTCCAGGCAATGCAGGAACGCGTCCTCGTCGCCGATGGCGCCATGGGGACCATGCTGCAGGCCGCAGACCTGACTCTGGCCGACTTCGAGGACTACGACGGCTGCAACGAGATCCTCAACGTGACCCGTCCCGACGTAGTGGCCGGCGTGCACCGGGCGTACTTCGACGTCGGTGTCGATTGTGTGGAGACCAACACCTTCGGGGCCAACTGGGCGAACCTGGCGGAATACGACATCGTCGAACGCATCTACGAGCTCGCAGAAGCAGGGGCGCGGATCGCTCGTGAGGTCGCGGACTCTTACTCCGACGGCAAGGACCGCTACGTCCTAGGCTCGGTTGGGCCTGGCACCAAGCTGCCGTCGCTGGGCCATACCGACTTCCGCACCCTGCGTGACGCGTACTTCGAAGAGGTCCGGGGACTGATCGACGGGGGCGCGGATGCCGTCCTGATCGAAACCGCACAGGACCTGTTGCAGGCGAAGGGAGCGATCATCGGAGCCCGGCGGGCCATCCTCGCTGCCGGCGCCGACATCCCGATCTTCGCTCAGGTGACCGTCGAGACGACCGGCACGATGTTGCTGGGCTCCGAGATCGGGGCTGCGCTCACCGCCCTGCGAACGCTCGGGATCGACGCCATCGGACTGAACTGCGCCACCGGCCCCGCCGAGATGTCCGAGCACTTGCGTTACCTCGCCCAGAACGCGGATCTGGCGCTCACCTGCATGCCCAACGCCGGCTTGCCTCAGCTGACCTCCGACGGTGCCTTCTATCCGCTGACCCCCAGTGAGTTGGCCGACGCTCACGATCGTTTCACCCACGACTACGGGCTGAACCTCGTCGGCGGCTGCTGCGGCACGACCCCGGAGCATCTGCGTGCGGTCGTGGAGCGGGTCGGTGGGCGTCCGGTCGTTGCCCGTGACGTCCGAGTCGAGCCCGCCGTCGCCTCGCTCTACCAATCAGTTCCCTTCAACCAGGACACCACTTACCTCTCGATCGGCGAACGCACGAACGCCAACGGTTCCAAGGCGTTTCGTGAGGCGATGCTCGAGGCCCGCTGGGAGGACTGTGTCGAGATCGCGCGGGCCCAGATCGCCGACGGCGCGCATCTGCTCGACTTGTGTGTCGACTACGTCGGACGAGACGGAACCGCGGACATGACGAAACTCGCGGGCCTGTTTGCGACCGCCTCCACGCTGCCGCTGGTGCTCGACTCCACGGAACCGCGCGTCATCGAGGCGGGTTTGGAGATGCTCGGCGGGCGCAGCCTCATCAACTCCGTCAACTACGAGGACGGTGATGGGCCCGGATCTCGGTTCCAGCAGATCATGCCGATCGTCAAGGAGCACGGGGCCGCGGTGGTGGCGCTGACCATCGACGAGGAGGGGCAGGCTCGGACAGCGGAGTGGAAGGTCCGGATCGCGGAGCGGCTCATCACCGATCTGGTCGACAACTGGGGCATGGACCCCGGCGACATCGTCATCGACACCTTGACCTTCCCGATCGCGACCGGGCAAGACGAGACCCGGCGCGACGCCATCGAGACCATCGAGGCCATCCGCGAGGTCACGCGGCTCCATCCCAGGGTCCAGACGACCCTCGGCGTGTCCAATGTGTCGTTCGGGCTGTCCCCGGCGGCGCGACAAGTCTTGAACTCGGTCT
>JBAOHO010000005.1 GCA_037045355.1 Candidatus Nanopelagicales bacterium
GCTGGTGCTCGACTCCACGGAACCGCGCGTCATCGAGGCGGGTTTGGAGATGCTCGGCGGGCGCAGCCTCATCAACTCCGTCAACTACGAGGACGGTGATGGGCCCGGATCTCGGTTCCAGCAGATCATGCCGATCGTCAAGGAGCACGGGGCCGCGGTGGTGGCGCTGACCATCGACGAGGAGGGGCAGGCTCGGACAGCGGAGTGGAAGGTCCGGATCGCGGAGCGGCTCATCACCGATCTGGTCGACAACTGGGGCATGGACCCCGGCGACATCGTCATCGACACCTTGACCTTCCCGATCGCGACCGGGCAAGACGAGACCCGGCGCGACGCCATCGAGACCATCGAGGCCATCCGCGAGGTCACGCGGCTCCATCCCAGGGTCCAGACGACCCTCGGCGTGTCCAATGTGTCGTTCGGGCTGTCCCCGGCGGCGCGACAAGTCTTGAACTCGGTCTTTCTGCACGAGTGCATGCAGGCGGGGCTCACGTCGGCGATCGTGCACGCCTCCAAGATCCTGCCGATGAACCGGATTCCCGATGAGCAGCGCGAAGCCGCGCTGGACTTGATCTACGACCGTCGCGGATACGACGACAGCGGAGCCGTCACCCACGACCCCGTGCAGCATTTCCTCACGGTGTTCGCCGGCGTGTCCCCGACAGCGGGCGAAGACCGGGCGGCCGCGCTGGCCGCTCTGCCCTTGGACGAACGACTGCAGCGCCGGATCATCGACGCCGAGAAGAACGGTCTCACCGATGATCTGGATGAGGCGCTGACGACACGATCAGCTCTCGAGATCATCAACGACTCACTGCTGGCGGGCATGCGCACCGTCGGCGAACTCTTCGGTTCCGGTCAGATGCAGTTGCCGTTCGTCCTGGCCAGCGCCGAGACGATGAAGACTGCCGTGGCTCACCTGGAACCGTTCATCGAGAAGGTCGACGACTCGGGCAAGGGAACCATCGTGCTGGCCACCGTCAAAGGGGACGTTCACGACATCGGCAAGAACCTCGTCGACATCATCTTGACCAACAACGGCTACCAAGTCGTCAACATCGGGATCAAGCAACCCATCTCCGCCATCATCGAGGCCGCGGCCGAGCACGATGCCGACGCGATCGGAATGTCGGGGCTCCTGGTTAAGTCCACGGTGATCATGAAGGAGAACCTCGAAGAGTTGAACCAGCGTGGTGTTGCCACCCGGTGGCCGGTGTTGCTGGGCGGCGCGGCGCTCACCAGGGCCTACGTCGAGCAGGATCTCGCTGACATGTACGCCGGAGACGTCCGGTACGCCCGCGATGCGTTCGAGGGTCTGGCGCTCATGGATGCCGTCATGGCGGTGCGTCGCGGTGAGCCGGGTGCTGCGTTGCCTGAGCGACGCCAGCGGCGGGTTGCGCGCACTGACTCCTCCGAGGTCGCCTCGTCCGAGCCGACGGTATTGCCGGAGCGCTCGGATGTCGCCACGGATAACCCTGTCCCCACCCCGCCCTTCTGGGGGACGCGGGTCGTGCGGGGGATCGCCATGAGCGACATCGTGGAATACCTCGACGAGCGGGCGACATTCGTCGGTCAATGGGGGCTGAAACCCCTGCGGGGATCGTCCCAGACGTTCGAGGAGATCGCCGACGAAGAAGGCCGACCCCGGTTGCGTATGTGGTTGGACCGCATCAAGACCGACGGGCTCCTGGAACCCGCCATCGTCTATGGGTACTTCCCGGCCAACAGCGATGGCGACGACCTGATCATCTTCGACCCCGACGATCAGGACCGGGAGGTCGCGCGCTTCACCTTCCCCCGACAGCGGCGCGGCCGGCATTTGTGCCTGGCCGACTTCTTCCGGCCGATCTCTTCGGGGCAGCGCGACGTCATCGCCTTCCACATCGCCACCATGGGCGAAGTGGCGTCACAGTCCACCGCGCGGCTCTTCGAAGCCGACAACTATCGGGAGTACCTGGAACTGCACGGGCTCTCCGTCCAACTCACCGAGGCTCTCGCCGAGATGTGGCACGCGCGGATCCGGAGTGACTGGGGGTTCGCCGACGAGGACGACGCCGACCGCGCGGCACTGATCGCCAAACAGGGCTACCGCGGGTCGCGCTACTCGTTCGGCTATCCCGCGTGTCCAGACGTCGAGCAGCAGGTCGACCTCGTCCGACTGCTCCAACCCGAGCGCATCGGTGTCTCGCTCTCGGAGGAGATGCAGTTGCATCCCGAGCAGTCCACGTCGGCGTTGATCGTGCACCACCCGGAGGCGAAGTACTTCAATGCCACGTGATGTCCTCGGCTTCCAGTCAGTGCTGTTCGACATGGACGGCACCCTGGTCGACACCGAGCCCCTGTGGCAGAGCGCCGAGCGCGAGATCATGTCCGGCTACGGGGTCGCGTGGACGAAGGCGGACGAAGCGCACTGTCTGGGGGGATCGACGGATCGTGTGTGTCGGTACATGGCCGACCTGGTGACCGCCGCCGGTCGGCGACCGCCGACGCCTGAGCATCTCGCCGACATGTTCCTCGACATCATGCTGGGCCAGCTCCTCACACACCCACCGGAACCCCAACCTGGAGTTGCCGACCTGCTGCGCGAAGTCAGGGAAACCGGGCTGCCCACGGCGTTGGTGTCTTCGTCGTCGCGTCCTCTCATGTCCGCGGTGTTGGCGGCGATCGGCTCCGAATGGTTCGACGTGACCATCAGTGCTGACGATGTCGAGCGGCACAAGCCTGACCCGCTGCCCTACCAGCAGGCCTGCACTGAACTTGGTGTTGACCCCGCGTGGTCGTTGGCGATCGAGGACTCCCCAACGGGAGCCGCGTCGGCCTCGAGTGCAGGGGCTTACGTGGTCGCGGTCCAGCACCTGGCCGCGATCGAGAGCGGGCCCCGGTGCACGGTAGTCGATACGTTGAGCGGGATCGGGGTTGCTGAGTTGGCGGCGATGTTCACCCCACCGAGTGGCCCTTCGGGTTGATCACCGGTCCGATCGCGTCCCATCGACTGATTTCGCAGCCGTCCGTCCGAGAGAACTCGGCATCGACAGGAACGCCCTGGTAGGTGCCGGTGACCTTTGCCTTCTCAGGTCCGCCGTACACCTGTGAGCACACCGCATCTGCAGGGACCGGCGCGAAGGGATCAGGCACACCGGTCAGCACATCGCACGCCAATGCCGGATCGGGATGAGTGCCGCCTGGGGGATCGCACTTGAGTGTGACGCGGTCCCGGGTGCTCTTCCTGACAAAGATGATCGTCAGAGACGTGTCACCAGTACTGGTGGGTGTCGGGGCAATCGACGTGGGAGCTGGCGTGATGCTGGCTGTCGGATCGGGGGCACTCGTGCTCGTGCTACAGGCCGACAGCATCAGGAGCAGCGTCACAGGAACGACCGGAAGCCAACGCAGATCCTTCAGGTCTTTCACGTTTCCAGTGTGGCCCCCCGGTCGTGTCGGTGGCTCGCTGGGTCAGGGGCCGTTCGCGGGTGGGGGAGTGCCACCGAACTCGGGACACAAGTGCTGGAACGCGCACCAATTGCACAGTTTCGACGGGCTGGCCGGCCAGTGACCGGTCTGCCCGGCCCGTTCGATCGCGGCCCACAAAGCCGTGACCTTGGCCTCCGTGGCCCGGAGTTCGGCCTCTGAAGGATCGATCGAGAGCCGCTCCTGGTTGCCGAGATACAGCAGTTGCAGCCGGTCCGGCACACGGCCGTGCAAACGCCACAGGATCAACCCGTAGAACCGCATCTGAAACAGGGCCTTGGCTTCCCACCCGGGTGACGGGGAACGGCCTGTCTTGTAGTCCACGACTCGGATGGCCCCGGTGGGGGCTTGATCGACGCGATCGATGATGCCGCGCAGGACCAGTCCGGAGGGGAGTTCGGCGGTGACACTGAGTTCGCGCTGGGCTGGTTCCAGTCGGGTGGGGTCCTCCAGCGCGAAGTAGCGGTCGAGGAAGCGGCCGGCGTCGGACAGGAAGCGTTGCTGTCCTGATTCGTCCGTGGGCCCGGGTTCGGCCGTCGCGAGCCACTTCTGCCAGGCGTCGTCGGGACCGAAGAGCAGCCCGGGAAGCTCCGGCTGTTCGGCGATGATGCTGCGCCAGGCTGGCTCGACGAGGGACAGGGCGGTCTCTGGGGTGCGTGCGCCCGCGGGCGAGTCGAAGAGTCGCTCGAGAACCAGATGCACGAGCGTGCCGCGAGCGGCTTCGACCCCGGGTGGTTCGGGCAGGCGGTCGACGGATCGGAAACGATAGAGCAGCGGACACGTCATGAAGTCCCCCGCGCGTGACGGCGACAGGGAGGCGGCGGGGCGCTCACCGAGTCCCTTGGCGCGGGTGCCGGTGAGGTCCACCACCTGGCCGCCGGACCCAGGCAGGGGAGTCGGGAGAGTGGTGGTGTCGTGGGCCATGGCCCAACGGTACGACCGACCGCCGACATTTCCCGGGAGCCGTAGCATTGCGGCGTGACCACAGCCCGCGACCTCCCGGAGGTTCAGTCCGGATCGGGCTGGCAGTTCCGCTTCGCGGGATTCGCCGTGTCGGTGCCGTGGAATGCGCTGCTGGGGATCGCCGTTATCGCTCTGCTGTGGTACCCCGAGTTCTCGGGCAGCACCACGGCAGTCGGTCAGTGGGCCCTGGCCGCACTGTTCGCGGTATTGCTCATGGTGTCGATCCTGATCCACGAGCTCGCCCACGCATTCGCCGCGCGGGCCTTCCGATACCCGGTCGCCGGCATCACCTTGTGGGCGATGGGGGGTTTCACGACGTATCGGACAACGACGCGACACGGTCCGCTGCGTGAGGCTGCCATCGCCCTGGCCGGTCCGCTGGCCACTCTCGTCATCGCGTGGATCGCCCGCACCGCCGCCGTGGCTGTCGGCCCCGGGATAGCTGGGGATGTCCTGGTGGCACTCGCGTCGGCCAACTTCCTGGTGGGGCTGTTCAACCTGCTTCCCGGCAGCCCGCTGGACGGCGGGTCGGTGGTGAAGGCGATCGTGTGGGGGATCACCGGTTCGCCCGTCACGGGTCAGGTCGTAGCAGCCTGGGTGGGACGCCTGTTGGCGATCGTGATCGTCGTGTCGCCGTTCGCGCTGGCGCTGCAGGTCGGACAACCCCCCTCGCTCATGCTCATCATCGTGGGAGTCGTCCTGGCCATGCTGCTGTGGACCGGGGCCACGGCATCCTTGCGGGGGGCGCGCGCAGCGCAACTGTTGGGTCGGGTCGCGGCGGACGAGATGGCCCGCGACATCATCCCGGTCACCGCCGCCACCACGGTGGCGCAGGTCCTGTCCGTGATCAGACCGGACGCGCACGTCGTCGTCGTCGGCACGGACGGTCGACCGCTCGGTGTTGTGTCCGAGGCGGCGGCCGCTGCCGTGCCCGAGGCGGACCGCACCCGAGTCACCGCGCACGCGGTGGCGGTGAACATCTCAGACGGTGCTCCCTCGCTGCCTGCCTCCGCTTCCGCGCAGCAGGTGGTGGACGCCTGCCAGGAAACCGGCTCCCGGTTCGTGTTCGTCACCGGTGTGGACGGACCGCCGCGCATCATCGACACCGATGCGGCATTTGTGACGGAGGGACCGTGAACGCCGTCCTATCAGCGGGCGATCGCGTGCAACTGACCGATACGAAGGGTCGCCACCACACCATCACCTTGGCTGATGGAGCCTTCTTCCACTCTCACAAGGGGTCGATCTCGCACGATGACCTGATCGGTGCATCCGAGGGAATCGTGACGACGAGCAGTGGCGGCATGCCCTACCTGGTGTTGCGCCCGATCCTTGAGGACTACGTCCTGTCCATGGGTCGCGGCGCCGCGATCATCTATCCCAAGGACGCCTTCGCGATCGTCGGTCATGCCGGCATCGGTCCCGGTGACTTCGTCGTCGAAGCGGGAGCCGGCTCCGGTGCCCTGACCTGCTTCCTGCTCACCGCCGTGGGACCGCAGGGCCGTGTCGCCTCCTTCGAGGTCCGTGAAGACTTCGCCGAGATCGCCCGGAGCAACGTCGTGCGCTGGTTCGGCCAGGAGCCCCCCGTATGGCAACTCACGGTCGGCGATCTGGCGGGCGCCGAGGGACCGGCGGGTTCGGCGGATGCAGTGGTCCTGGACATGCTGGCCCCGTGGGACTGCGTCGACGCTGCCGCTCGCCTGTTGCGCCCTGGCGGCCGGTTGATCGCCTACGTCGCCACGACCACCCAGCTGTCCCGACTGGCCGAGTCGCTGCGGGCTGACAGCCGCTGGACCGAGCCGCGGGCGACTGAATCGCTGGTCCGCACGTGGCATCTCGAGGGCCTGGCGGTGCGACCGGACCATCGCATGATCGGACATACCGCATTCCTGTTGGTGTGCCGGCGTATGGCCGACGGTTTCAGTCCTCCCCAGCGGCGCCGCCGCCCGGCGCCGGGAGCCTATGGGCCGGACTACGTTGGACCCCGGCCACCCGGTGTCGCGGAGGTTCCGGCTGACGTCGAGGGTTCCGCAGGTGAGGACCAGTCGGGCGATCACTGAGCCGAGCGGCGGAGTCCAACTCCCGCTGGGTGGGGTCTTCCACTGTCGCAGGGGGCCTTCACTGTCGCAGGGGGTGCTCGGGGGTGTCGTGGTGGGTGATGCCGGTGGGGGTGGTCCAGGGCCCAAGGAGTACCTCGCGACCGTGCCTGCGGACAGACTCGGCGTCATCCCGACCCGGGCACCGGCCGCAGTCCCGCACTCGACGGCACCCCCAGTCCACCACGACTGTCAGGCGCGGCTCGCGGCGATCGACTCCTTGGCCGCCATCGCCGATGCACTTCAACCACCCGAGCGTCGTACCGGCGCGTCAGGTGTTGCGGAACCTGGCACTTCCACGCAAGATGCGAGCAGGGCAGCCCAAGATCCATTGTCCTGAATATCGAGCGTTGAGCCCCGCCATGGGTAGGGTCTGCTGCAGGAGGTGGTTGCCGTGATCGACGGAGACGCTCAGTCCGGCCCCGGAGCGGGAGACGCAGCGCTGTCCCGCCGCATCGCGGAGTTGCGCCGCGAACTTGCCGCCTGCCAATCGCAGAACCAGCGCATGGCCGCCACACTGCGCGAAGCCCGCGACCAGATCGTCACGCTGAAGGCCGAGGTGGATCGGCTGGCCGAGCCTCCTTCTGGGTATGGCGTCTTTCTGCAGGCCAACGACGATGACACCTTGGACGTGCTGGCCTCCGGGCGCAAGATGCGAGTCGTCTCCAGTCCCGCGGTGGAGATCGCGGACCTGCGCCCAGGTCAAGAACTCATGCTCAACGAGTCGCTCAACGTCGTGGGAGCCCGCGCCTACGAGCGTGCCGGCGACATTGTCATGTTCAAAGAGAAGCTCGATGACGAGCGTGCACTCGTGATCGGGCACACGGACGACGAACGGGTCGTGCGACTCGCGGAACCACTGCGGGAGTTGAGGCTGCGGGCAGGCGACTCCCTGCTCCTCGACCAACGCTCGGGCTTCGCCCTTGAGAAGATTCCCAAGGCTGAGGTCGAGGAACTGGTCTTGGAAGAAGTCCCCGACATCGACTACTCCGACATCGGCGGGCTCGCCAGTCAGATCGAGACGATCCGTGACGCCGTCGAATTGCCGTTCCTGCACCAAGAACTCTTTGCCGAGCACAAGCTGGCGGCGCCGAAGGGCATCCTGCTCTACGGCCCGCCCGGATGCGGCAAGACACTCATCGCGAAAGCGGTCGCGAACTCATTGGCCAAGAAGGTCGCCGACGTGGACGGACGCGACGGGGCTCGGTCCTTCTTCCTCAACATCAAGGGCCCGGAGCTGCTCAACAAGTACGTCGGCGAGACCGAAAGGCACATCCGGCTGGTTTTTCAGCGCGCTCGAGAGAAGGCCAGCGAAGGCACGCCGGTCATCGTCTTCTTCGACGAGATGGACTCTCTGTTCCGCACTCGCGGCAGTGGCGTGTCCAGCGACGTCGAGAACACGATCGTTCCGCAACTGCTCAGTGAGATCGACGGGGTCGAGGGACTCGAGAACGTCATCGTCATCGGTGCCTCGAACCGTGAGGACATGATCGATCCCGCGATCCTGCGACCGGGACGCCTCGACGTCAAGATCAAGATCGAACGGCCCGACGCCCAGGCAGCGGCCGACATCTTCGCCAAGTACCTGACCCCGGACCTGCCGCTCAGCGCGGACGACCTCGCGGAGTACGGGGGGTCGCCCGACGCCACCTGCGCGGCGATGATCCAGGCAGCAGTGGAACGGATGTACTCCGAGAGCGAGGAGAACCGCTTCCTCGAGGTGACCTATGCCAACGGTGACAAGGAGATCCTCTACTTCAAGGACTTCAACTCGGGCGCCATGATCGAGAACATCGTCGCCCGCGGCAAGAAGTCCGCCATCAAGGACTTCCTCGACACGGGCAGCAAGGGCTTGCGGGTCCAGCACCTGCTGTCGGCCTGTGTCGATGAGTTCCGGGAGAACGAAGACCTCCCCAACACCACCAATCCCGACGACTGGGCACGCATCTCCGGCAAGAAGGGGGAGCGGATCGTATTTATCCGCACCCTGGTCCGCGGCAAGAGCGGAGACGATCAGGGTCGGTCAATCGACACGGTGCCCAACACCGGCCAATACCTCTGAGCGCGCCGCACCGATCGCCTCACCGGGATGTACCGGGCACCTGCAATTTGCTCCCCCGAATAGCGTTGCTCCCCGAATAGCGCGCAAGGCGGTCCTCGGATCGCTAGCGTCAGGGTTAACGGCAGGTGTGCCGTTCCTAACAAGGAGCAACTTATGCAGGGTCCAGTCTCGACGGGCGACACCGGGCCGGTGAAAATCGCCCCGGTACATACCGGCAAGGTCATCTCCATCAGCATCATCGCGGCTCTCGGCGGCTTCCTCTTCGGCTACGACAGCTCGGTGATCAACGGTGCCAACAAGGCCGTGTTCTACACGTTCCAGATCGAGGACAAGGCCATGCAGGGCTTTGTCGTTGCCGTCGCCCTGCTGGCTTCCGCTGCGGGCGCCTTCATCGGTGGTCGGCTCACCGACAAGTACGGCCGTAAGAAGGTCATGGTCGTGGCAGCGATCATGTTTCTCGTCGCCGCCGTCGGACAGGCATTCCCGCTGGGAATGTGGGACTTCATGTTGTGGCGCATCGTCGGTGGCTTCGGGATCGGCCTCGCTGCCGTCGTGTCCCCGATGTACATCTCCGAAGTGGCGCCCGCCCATCTCCGCGGCCGACTGTCCTCGCTGTTCCAGTTGGCCATCGTGTTCGGCATCTTCGCGACCCAGCTGGTCAACCAGATCATCATCAACCTGGTCCCGGACACCGTCCAGCAGCCCGTGCTGAACCCGGCCGTTCCGCCGGTGGAGGCCAACAACGACTTGGCCCTCGGGCTCGAGGCCTGGCAGTGGATGTTCTTGTGCATGGTCGTGCCGGCGGTCATCTACTGGGTGCTTGCCCTGACCATTCCCGAGTCCCCGCGCTACCTGGTCGCCCGAGACAAGAGCGCCGAGGCCAAGAAGGTACTCGAGACCATCTATGTCGATGACGTGTCCGACCGCCTCACCGCCATCGAGGAGTCACTTGCCGGTGAGCACAAGATGCAGATGTCCGACATCAAGGGCCCGCGGCTCGGGCTGTTGCCCATCGTCTGGGTCGGCATCATCCTGGCCGTCCTGCAGCAGTTCGTCGGCATCAACGCGGTGTTCTACTACTCCAACCTGATCTGGAGTTCGGTCGGCTTCGACGAGAGCCGCGCGTTCTTCACGTCGACGGTCATCAGCGCCGTCAACGTCATCTTCACTTTCGTCGCGATCGCGCTGATCGACCGGACGGGCCGTAAGCCGTTGCTGCTCATCGGTTCGGCGGGCATGTTCGTCACGCTTGCCGTGCTCACTTTCGTGTTCCAGTCCGCACCCAAGTGCACACAGGCGATCCTGGATGCCGGTGGCCAAGCAGGCTGCACGGGCATCTCGGAGATCAATAGCCCGCTGCTGAGCGACGCCAACGGCTGGATCGCCGTGATCATGCTCAACACCTACGTCGCGTTCTTCGCGGCGACCTGGGGTCCGATCGTGTGGGTCCTGCTGGGTGAGATGTTCCCGAACAAGATCCGTGCGGCAGCCATGTCCGTCGGTGTCATGTCCAACTGGATCGCCAACTTCATCGTGTCGGAGACCTTCCCCGGACTGGTGGGCATCTCGTTGGGCCTCGCCTACGGGCTCTTCACGCTCGGCGCCCTGGTGTCCTTCTTCTACGTACTGAAGTACGTAAAGGAAACAAAGGGTGTCCAACTCGAGGACATGGAGGGCCTCGAGGGGGTGGATCTGGCCAAGTAGACGACTTGGCGACGAAGGGCCTCGCGGGCACGGTCCGCGGGGCCCTTCGGGCACTACGATGGGCCGGTGACGGTTCGGCGAGTAATGGGCATCGAGACCGAGTACGGGATTTCCGTACCGGGCAAGCCTCACGTCAACGCCATGCTCGCTTCATCTCAGATCGTCAACGCGTACGCGCACGACACCTTGGGGGAGCGGCGGGTCCGCACCCGCTGGGACTACGACGAAGAGAGCCCTTTGCGGGACGCCCGAGGGTTCGATCTCTCCCGTTCAGAGGCAGATCCCAGTCAGCTCACCGATGAGGACCTCGGTCTGGCCAACGTCATCTTGACCAACGGCGCTCGCCTGTACGTCGATCACGCCCACCCCGAGTACTCGACTCCCGAGGTCACCAATCCGCTCGACGCGGTGATCTGGGACAAGGCCGGGGAGCGGATCATGGCTCGGGCCGCCGAGCTCGCAGCGTCCCTGCCGGGTGGGCTTCCGCTGCAGTTGTACAAGAACAACACGGACAACAAGGGCGCCTCGTACGGAACTCACGAGAACTACCTGATGGCACGCGGCACCAAGTTCCCCGACATCGTCACGTGCCTCACTCCGTTCTTCGTATCCCGCCAGGTCTTCACCGGAGCCGGACGTGTGGGGATCGGCCAAGATGGCAGCACCTCGGGATTCCAGCTCAGTCAGCGGGCTGACTTCTTCGAAGTCGAGGTCGGACTGGAGACCACGATCAAGCGGCCCATCATCAACACCAGGGACGAGCCGCACGCCGACCCGGAGATCTATCGCCGTCTGCACGTGATCGTCGGTGACGCCAACCTCTCCGAACTCGCGACCTACCTCAAGATGGGGACCACCGCGTTGACTCTGTCTGCCCTGGAGGCCGGCAAGGTGCGCCCTGGCCTCATGCCTCGGCAGCCCGTCGTGGCGCTACACAACGTCTCCCACGATCCAGATCTGCAGTACCGCATCGAGTTGGTGGATGGGCGGCGCCTGACTGCGGTCGAACTGCAGTGGGAGTTCCTGGAGATCGCCGCGAAACACGTCGCCGACGCGGCCACGGATCCTGCCGACGGGCAGACCAACGATGTCCTCGAGCGATGGGCCGCGGTGCTGGACGCCTTGGGCAACGACCCGACGTCCTTGTCCGACAGCCTCGACTGGGTCGCCAAGCGTGCCCTGCTGGACGGTTACCGCAAACGGGACGGCATCGACTGGGGAGCCGCTCGACTCGAACTCGTCGATCTGCAGTACAGCGACGTCCGGCAGGACAAGGGCCTCGCCCATCGGCTCGAAGAACGGGGTCGACTGCAGCGCCTCACCACGGACGAGCAGGTGGCCAACGCGATCGTGCGGCCACCGACGGACACCCGGGCGTGGTTCCGCGGAGAATGTCTGCGCCGGTACGGGGACCAGGTGGCTGCCGCATCCTGGGACGCGGTGATTTTCGACCTGCCGGACCGATCCGCGCTCCAGCGGGTTCCCACGTTGGACCCGCTGCGCGGCACCCAAGCGCATGTGGCGGGCATCCTCGACCAGGCGGGCTCCGCCGGCGAGTTGGTGCGCATGCTCACCAGCGGGGGTTGAATAGGGGCATTGGGGTCGAAACCCTGCCCTGATCGAAAAGGCAGTATTACTGTCCGACTATGACGCCGCCCGGTGTCGACCAGCCGCTCAGGGCCCAGATGCCCAGGGCCCAGGGCCCAGGACGAGGAGGCAGCGTGCCCACGCATGAACGACCGCAACCCGCCGGAAGCTCCCGGCGCGATGATGAGGTCGACGAACCGGTCGGCCCGCCCGCGGGAGCGGCGGAGCGCAAGGAAGCGCTCGACGACGATGTCGATGCGATCTTGGACGAGATCGATGATGTGCTCGAAGAGAACGCCGAGGAGTTCGTTCGAGGCTTCGTGCAGAAGGGCGGCGAGTAGGTGAGTTCGGTCGGGCTGCCCCCAGCATTCCTGGAACCGGGCGGATCATCGTTCAGTTCGTTCTTGGCGCAGCAGGCCCCCGAGTTGCTGCCCCCGAGACTCTCCACGGACAGCAGTCCAGATCTCGCGTCGGTCCCACACGGCACGACCATTGTCGCTGTGACGTTCGCCGACGGGGTGGTCCTCGCCGGGGATCGTCGGGCGACCATGGGCAATGTCATTGCCCAGCGCGACATCGAGAAGGTATTCGCCGCCGACGACCACACCGGGGTCGGCATCGCGGGCAGCGCGGGGATCGCTGTCGAACTGGTGCGCCTGTACCAGGTGGAACTCGAGCACTACGAGAAGATCGAGGGTGCCCAGCTGTCGATGGAAGGCAAGGCGAACCGCTTGGCGACCCTGCTGCGTGGCAACTTGGGCCTCGCCATGCAGGGACTGGCGGCAGTGCCGATGCTGGCCGGTTTCGATCTTTCCGCTGATCGCGGACGGATCTTCTCCTACGACGTCACGGGGGGGCGCTACGAGGAACATCAGTTCCACTCGATCGGGTCCGGTTCGTACTTCGCCCGGGGTTCGTTGAAGAAGCTCTTCGCACCCGACCACGACCGTGACCAGGCGATCGCCACCGTTTTGCAGGCCCTCTACGACGCAGCCGACGACGACTCGGCCACCGGTGGTCCGGACCTGTCCCGGCGGATCTTCCCTGTTGTCGCCGTCATCACCCAGACCGGCTTCGAACGGGTCTCCGAAGAGCAACTGTCCACTCAGGTCGAGAGCATGGTCGGCGAACGCAACCGCCGCCCGGACGGCCCGCTGGCTCCGGTGGGGGGTGATGCCTGATGTCGATGCCGTTCTATGTCTCTCCCGAACAGATCATCAAGGACAAGGCGGACTTCGCGCGCAAGGGCATCGCTCGGGGGCGCAGCGTCGTTGTCATGGAGTACGACGCGGGGATCCTCCTCGTCGCGGTCAACCCCTCCCGGGCGCTGCACAAGATCTCCGAGATCTACGACCGCATCGCATTCGCGGCGGTGGGCAAGTACAACGAGTTCGAGAGTCTGCGGGTGGCGGGCATCCGGCTTGCGGACATGCGGGGTTTCTCCTACGACCGATCCGATGTGAGTGCCCGCAGCCTGGCCAACGCCTATGCGACCACCCTCGGGACCATCTTCACGGAGACCCAGAAACCGTACGAAGTCGAGATAGTCGTGGCCGAAGTGGCCGATACCCGCGACGGGGACCAGTTGTACCGGCTCAGCTTCGATGGGTCGGTGGCCGACGAGAAGGGCTTCGTCGCGATGGGCGGATCCGCCGACGAGCTCAGCGAACTCATCCGCGAACAGTGGCGCCAGGGACTGGACTTGGCTGAGGCCCTGGCCATCGCAGTGCAGGGGCTGGGTCGCTCCGGTCCGGATGAGACCCGCCTGACGGCCGACCAGTTGGAGGTCGCCGTCCTCGACCGCACGCGACCCCGGCGCAAGTTCCGGCGTGTCACCGGCGCGGCCCTGCAGCAGTTGATGCCCCGCGATTCGGACCAAGCCGACCCGGACCAAGCCGACCCGGACCAAGCCGACCCGGGCCAAGGCGACCCGCGGGAGAGCGACCCTGAAGAACCTGCCCCGGACGTTGGCGGTTGACGCGTGGACCGGCGCATCTACGGCATCGAGACCGAATACGGCGTGACGTGCACGTTCAATGGGCAGCGTCGACTCAGTCCGGACGAGGTGGCCCGGTACTTGTTCCGGCGAGTGGTGTCGTGGGGCCGTTCCAGCAATGTGTTCCTGCGCAACGGGTCGCGGCTGTATCTCGATGTCGGTAGCCATCCCGAATACGCCACTGCCGAGTGCGACGACATCAAAGAACTGGTCGTTCAGGACCGGGCGGGGGAGCGCATCCTCGAAGGTCTGCTCGTGGACGCGGAACGGCGCCTGCGCGAGGAGGGGATCGCCGGGGACATCTACTTGTTCAAGAACAACACCGACTCGGCCGGCAACTCCTACGGATGTCACGAGAACTATCTGGTGGCCCGCGTGGGGGAGTTCGGCCGCCTCGCGGATGCCCTGCTGCCGTTCCTGATCTCGCGGCAAATCGTTGTGGGGGCGGGCAAGGTACTGCAGACGCCGCGGGGAGCCGTCTACTGCGTCAGCCAGCGCGCGGAACACGTCTGGGAGGGCATCTCCAGCGCGACCACCCGATCGCGCCCGATCATCAACACTCGCGACGAACCGCACGCGGACGCCGAGCGGTTCCGACGGCTGCACATCATCGTCGGGGACTCGAACATGAGCGAAACCACGACGATGCTCAAGGTCGCCGCCACGGACCTCGTGTTACGGATGCTTGAGGACGGGGGTTCCGTACGTGACATGACGCTGGAGAACCCGATCCGCGCGATCCGGGAGATCAGTCACGACATCACGGGCAAGAGCACCGTGCGGCTGGCGAACGGGCGGGAACTGTCAGCGCTCGACATCCAGTGGGAGTACTTCACGCGATGCCAGGCATATGCGGAACGCACCGGACTCGTGACGGTCCCGATCTACGAGCGCAGCCTGGACCTGTGGCAGCGTGCGCTGACCGCCGTCGAGACCCAGAACTACGACCTGGTCAAGGGCGAGATCGACTGGATGATCAAGTGGAACCTGCTCGAGCGCTACATGGCGCGGCATTCGATGAGTCTGTCCAACCCCCGCATCGCGATGCTCGACCTCGCCTATCACGACATCTCCCGGACCCGAGGCCTGTACTACCTGCTCGCGGCCAAGGGACAGGTCGCGCGAGTGTGCAGCGACGTTGAGGTGTTCGAGGCCAAGTCGATTCCTCCACAAACGACCCGCGCCAAGTTGCGGGGCGACTTCATCCGCCGCGCTCAGGAGCGCCGCCGCGACTACACCGTCGACTGGGTGCACCTGAAACTGAACGACCAGGCCCAGCGCACAGTGTTGTGCAAGGACCCGTTCCGTGCCATGGATGACCGCGTCGAGCGACTCATCGAGGGGATGTGACCCGCCTGCCCGGATCCCATGGACCGGGGCGGTAGGGTCCTGCCATGCGTACGTCGATGAAGTTGCTCGTCCCCATGGCCGCGCTGGCGTTGTTGGCCGCCGGCTGCTCGTCCAACACCAAGGAGGCGGAGACGAACACCTCCGCGTCCCCCGAAGCCTGCAGCTTCGACAAGACCGTCGACGGCGTGACTGCGATCCAGCAGGCCGCCTCCGCTCCCGAACTCGTCGTCGCCCAGGGTGCGAAGCCACCCCAGCAACTGGTGGCCGAAGACCTGTGCCCTGGTGAGGGTGTCGCTGCCACGCCGACCGACACGGTCACCGTCGACTACGTCGGGGTTGGATACAAGAGCCGCAAGGTGTTCGACTCGTCCTATGAACGGGGCCAACCGGCCACCTTCCCGCTCAGTGGCGTCATCCCCGGCTGGACCGAAGGGGTCTCCGGCATGAAGCCCGGTGGCGCCCGGCTGCTGCTGATCCCGGCCGACATGGCATACGGCAGCCAAGGCACACCGGACGGATCGATCGCGCCCGACGAAGCCCTGGCGTTCATCGTCGAGATGGAGAGCATCGCGTCCGCCTCGACCCCGCCGTCACCCTGATCCGACAGAACCCCTGAACAGCACGCCCGATTTGGGCGCTGTGCCCTGTCGTGTCCTGCCCGAACGGACGAAACCGAGCCAATTCGCCGGGCATCGCACCGGGAACCCCGCAATGCTGCGATTGTCGATCCAATTCCGAACGGCGGGAGTGACTGAAGGAGGCACGGCGATGACGACGATCAAGGCCACCTGCCCCACCTGCGGTGACATCGACCTCAAGCCTCGCGACATCCGTGTGGTCACCGCACCGGCGGCGGGTTGGGCCACCTACGCGTTCACATGCCCCAGTTGCGAGGATGACATCACCAAGAGCGCTGACGACGAAGTCGTCACGCTCCTGCGCGGGGCGGGTGTGACCGTCGAACGCATCCATGTCCCCGCCGAAGCTCTGGAGTTGCACTTCGGGCCCGCGATCGCCGCGGATGACCTGATCGACTTCGGATTGACCCTCGGGTCGTCCGATACGCTCGTCGAAGTCCTGACATCGGAGACTTCACCCGGTCGTTGACGCGGGATTGCCCGCACATCGCTACGACGGTTTACTCTGGATGGCGCAGAGCGGTCTGGGTTAACTGCGCAGAGAGGGACGAGCATGCGTTTTCCGCAGGGAGCCGAGTGGCTCATCATCCTGGTGCTGATCCTGCTGTTGTTCGGTGCCAAGCGCCTCCCGGACATGGCCCGCAGCCTGGGTCGGTCCGCCCGCATCCTCAAGTCCGAGACCAAGGGCCTGCGTGACGATGAGAACGCCGACGCGCAGGGCGCCGACCAGCAGGCACTGCCGGCGGCTCCGCCTGCTCCGGCGACTCCGGCGCCTCCCGCGCCCCCTGTGGCCCAGGCCACCGAGGAGCAGACGAAACCGACTGCGTCCTGATCGCCGCCATGCAGCGGCGCCGGCCCCAGATGGCTCCCGACGGCACCATGCCGCTGGCGGACCACCTCACAGAGCTTCGCAACCGGCTGTTCAAGGCGGTTCTGGCCATCACAGTCGGGTCGGTCGCGGCCTGGTTCTTCTATCCGCAGATCTTCGCTTTCATCTCCGAGCCCTTCGTCTCGGTTGTCGATGAAGCGCGCGCCAACGGTCAAGACGTCCAGTTGGCCCTGACCGGAGTGGTCGATCCGTTCGTTCTTCAGTTGCAGGTCACCGTGGTGGCCGGGATGCTGCTGTCCGCCCCGATCTGGCTGTATCAGGTCTGGCGCTTCGTGACGCCGGGCCTGCACCGCAATGAACGGCGCTGGTCGATGATCGTGGTCCTGACCGCGACACCATTGTTCTTCGCGGGAGCCGCCCTGGCGTACGTGTTCATGCCGCAGGCACTCGGCTTCCTGCTGGGGTTCACGCCACAGAACGTCAGCAACATCGTCGATGTGTCCCGCTACGTCAGTTTCTTCCTCAACACAGTCATCGTGTTCGGCATCGGGTTCCTGCTTCCGTTGTTCGCGCTGCTGCTCAACCTCGCTGGAGTGCTGCCCGCGAAGGTGCTGGTCGGCGCCTGGCGCTGGATTCTGCTGGGAACCATCGTGTTCGCCGCGGTGGCCACTCCCGACGGGAACCCCTTCACGATGATGATGCTCGCGCTGCCCATCATGGTGCTGCTGATGGTCGTCATGGCGATCGCATGGCTGAACGATCGACGCTCGGGGCGGCATTCCCTGGGGGACACCCTCGCTGACGATGAGGCGTCGACCATCGACGACGTCACTCCCATCGATTGAGGCTGTCCAGTTGCCGCGATTCCGCTCCGGAACCCCATAGGCTTCCGCGTATGACTTTGACCGTTGGCGTCGTGATCAACCCCCTGTCCGGCAAGGGCAAGGGAGGCAAGTACGCGGCTGAACTGGGTGCCATGCTGCACCGGCGTGGAATCGACGCGGCTCTGCTCGTGGCGGGCTCCGCCGAGGAGGCGCTGGCGATGGCCCAACAGGCGGTGGCCGACGGGGTCGATGCCCTGATCGCGGCGGGCGGGGACGGCACCATCAACCTCGCGGTTCAGGCAGTCGCCGAGACTGACACGCCGCTCGGCGTCATTCCGCTGGGGACCGGGAACGACAATGCGCGTCTGCTGGACCTTCCACTCGACGACATCGAGGCCTGTGTCGACGTGATCGCCGACCGTTCGGTCCGCTCGGTCGATCTGGGCCATGTCTCCACTGCCGATGGCGTCCAGAGGTGGTTCCTGGGGGTGCTGTCCAGCGGTTTCGACTCGTGTGTGAACGAGCGGGCCAATCGGATGAGTTGGCCGAAGGGCGAAGCCCGCTACCTCGTGGGGATCGTCGCCGAACTGCGAACGTTCAAGCCGGTTCCCTACACGGTGGTGGTCGATGGCCAGGAGATCCGCGACAAGGGAATGCTCGTGGCCGTGGGCAATGGAACGTCCTACGGGGGCGGGATGAATGTCTGCGCGGGAGCCCTGCCCGACGACGGTGAACTGACCCTGACCTGGTTGCACGAGGTCGGCAAAGTGGAGTTCCTGCGCGTGTTCCCATCCGTCTACAAGGGAACCCATGTGAACCACCACGCGGTCTCTCAGATGAACGGCCGCGAGATCACCCTGGATGCGCCCGGTCAGATCGTCTACGCCGACGGCGAGCGGATCGGACCTCTGCCGGCCACCGTCACCGTCCGCCCGGGTGCGCTGAAAGTCATCGTGCCGCGGGACAGCGAACTCGGTGCCTGAGCGTCCGCGGCAATAGGCTGCGAACATGTCCAGCCCGGCCGAGCGATACGCCGCCGCGAAGAAGAGAGTCAGTGGACCCCGAGCCGCGCTGGCTGCCTTCGAACAGCTCTACGATTTTCCGCTGGACCCGTTCCAGATCGCTGCTTGCGAAGCCTTGCAGGGCGGACGAGGGGTGCTGGTGGCTGCCCCCACCGGTGCCGGCAAGACGGTGGTCGGGGAATTCGCGGTCCACCTGGCTCTGGTCGAAGGTCGCTCCTGCTTCTACACCACACCCATCAAGGCGCTCTCCAACCAGAAGTTCAATGATCTTGTCGAGAGGTACGGGGCCGATCGCGTCGGACTGCTGACCGGGGACAACAGCATCAACTCCGACGCACCCGTCGTGGTCATGACGACCGAGGTGCTGCGCAACATGATCTACGCACAGTCCCCGGCGCTGACGGATCTCGCGCACGTGGTGATGGACGAAGTCCACTATCTGGCCGATCGGTCGCGTGGTCCGGTCTGGGAAGAAGTCCTCATTCACCTGCCGGACAGCGTGACCGTGACCGCGCTGTCGGCGACCGTGAGCAACGCCGAGGAGTTCGGGCATTGGCTCGGGACTGTCCGAGGCGCCACCGATGTCATCGTCGAGGAGTACCGTCCGGTCCCGCTGTGGCAGCAGGTACTGGTGGGCCAACACCTGCACGATCTTTTCGTCGATGACGAACAGCGGCAGGTGAACCCCGAACTGCTGCATCGGGCGGCCGATGAGGCGCGGATGGAACGGGTGCAGCGCGGCCGCAGCCGGCCACCACGCGGCGGTCGACGACCTCGCTCGGGCCCCGGCGAGAGAGTGTCCCGTCCCGCCATCGTGCGCCGCCTTGATCACGCGGGCTTACTCCCGGCGATCTCGTTCATCTTCAGTCGCGCGGGATGTGATGCGGCAGTGGACCAGTGCATGCAGGCCGGTACCAGGTTGACAACCGAACCAGAGCGCCAGGAGATACGGCAGACAGCGGAAGACGCTTGTGCCCACGTCGATCCCGGCGATCTCGATGCGTTGGGATACGACGACTGGCTGTTCGCCCTGGAACGTGGAGTCGCGGCCCACCACGCCGGTTTGGTCCCCATGTTCAAGGAAGTGGTCGAGAAGTTGTTCCAACAGGGGCTGGTCAAGATGGTGTTCGCCACCGAGACCCTTGCGTTGGGCATCAACATGCCGGCCCGCAGTGTCGTGCTCGAGCGTCTGGTGAAGTGGAACGGCGAGACACACGTCGATCTGACGCCCGGGGAGTACACGCAACTCACCGGACGGGCCGGGCGTCGAGGCATTGACGTCGAAGGTCACGCCGTGGTGGTCTGGCACCGCGGGCTGGACCCCCGCGAACTGGCTGGCCTGGCGAGCACTCGGACCTATCCACTGCGGTCGAGTTTCCGTCCGAGTTACAACATGGCGGTCAATCTCGTCGCGACGACGGGTCGGGAGCGCGCGACGGCACTTCTGGAGAGTTCCTTCGCTCAGTACCAGGCTGATGCGTCGATTGTCGGAATCGCCGCCGAGATCCGACGCAACGACGAAGCGCTCGCGGGGTATCGAACGGCCATGGAGTGCCACCTGGGGGACTTCGCCGAGTACGCGGCGATGCGCGACGAGTTGCGGGGACTGGAAAGGGACGGCGAGCGCCGCAACCGGGCCGCCCGCCGCGACCGTGCGGAGCAGTCCCTGCGCCACCTTGCGCGCGGCGACGTGATCCGGATCCCGCGTGGGCGCCGCTCGGGTCCAGCTGTGATCGTGGAGCCTGCCGGCGACGACTCCACTGACCCGCGCCTCGTGGCGATCGACCTGGACAAGCGGGTCCGGCGCCTGAGCCTGGGGGACTTCCCAGACGGCGTCGATGCCCTCGGCCGGATCCGGGTTCCTCGCAACTTCAGCGCGCGCTCTTCCGGGGCACGCCAACAACTCGCCGAACAGTTGCGAGGTGTCGCGCGCTCTCTCCCGGCTGCGCAACGGCGTGGCACACCTGTCACCGAGACGGATATGGCGATCGACGATCTGCGCCGCCGCCTTCGCCAACATCCCTGCCACGGCTGCGGCGACCGGGAGGTCCATGCTCGTTGGGGCGAGCGGTATCACAAACTGGCGCGACGCACCGATTCCCTGCGGCGTCGTGTCGAGAGCCGGACCGCGACCATCGCCCGGCAGTTCGACCGAATCTGCGCGCTGCTGGAGTCCCTCGGATACCTGGCCCAAGGCGGCAGGGTCGTCACCGATCCAGGCCACATGCTGGCGCGCATCTACGGTGATACGGACATCGTCGTTGCGGAGTCATTGCGTTCGGGGGCGTGGAACTCGTTGTCCGCCGTGGACCTCGCGAGTGTCTGCGCGGTACTCGTCTATGAATCCCGGGGCAAGGACGATGGGTCGAGTCCGCGGGTGCCGTCCGGAGCAGCAGGCGCGGCCATCGAGGACTTGCTGAGGTCGTGGGAACGACTGGCCCGACTCGAGGCGGAGTTCGGTGTCCGCACGTTGCCGGACCCGGATCTGGGGCTGGCGTGGCCGATGATGCGCTGGGCGCAGGGCCGGTCGCTGGAATCAGTGCTGTGGGAGGCGGAGATGACTGCTGGAGATTTCGTGCGCTGGTCGAAACAGGTGATCGACCTGCTGGGTCAGGTGATCCAGGCCGCTGCTGGACAGCCGGTGGCCGCCCAGGCCCGGTTGGCGGCGGACCTCATCGACCGCGGAGTCGTGGCGTACTCCTCCGTGCGGGAGTGACCGCGGATGATCAGGGCTGCGGTCAGACCCGCAGCGCGCCCAGCAGTCGGTTGATGGGTCCGTCCAGGTCAAACCGGTCCGCGAGATCCACCAGCGCATCTGGGTCGGCTGGTTGCGCGGGAAGTTGTGGGTCCACATCAGGAACCGGCACCGGCTGGGTGAGTCGGACCACCTGGTCCGCGGCCGTGATGTATTCGGCGGCGGTCAGCAGTTTGCGCCGAAGTCCAGGCGCGATCGTCGAGTCGTCGGCGGCGGCCGCGGCCATGATCGCCTCGATCCCCCCGAACCGGTCCACGAGCGACGCGGCGGTCTTCTCCCCGACCCCGACGACGCCGGGCAGACCGTCGCTGCTGTCACCGCGGAGCAGTGACATGTCGGCGTACTGGTGGCCCGTGACGCCGTACTTGTCCCGCAGCCATTCGTCGGTGGCGAGTTGCAGATTGTTCATCCCTTTCGCGGTGTAGATGACCCGCACTGCCCGTGCGTCGTCGACGAGTTGGAACAGATCACGATCGCCGGACACGATGTCGACGGGTCCACGGTGGCCCCGGGCGTAGTGTGCGATCACATCGTCCGCCTCGAAGCCCGCGCTGCCGACCCGGGCGATCCCGATCGCCGCCAGGACGTCTCGCATGATCGGCTCCTGGACCTGGAGTGCGTCCGGGATCTCCTCCTCGGAGGTCGTGTCGTCGGCCGTTGTCCGCGCATCATCTGTCGAGCCAGTGACCACCCGATGAGCCTTGTAACTGGGGACGAGTGCGACCCGGAACGCCGGTCGCCAGTCGTCGTCCCAACACGCGATCAACTCGTCCGGCGCGAACTGGGTGATCGACCGGGCGATCGCATCGAGGAATCCACGCACCGCGTTGGTGGGAGTCCCGTCGCGTCCATGGAACCGGTCCGGTACGCCGTAGAAGGCCCGAAAGTACATCGAGGCGCTGTCCAGCAGCATGAGGCGGTTCACGGACCCATCATGCCGTGCCGCGCTGAGGACTACGGTGGTCCCATGGTGAACGGAGCAGTGTCGGGCGATGACCTTCGACAACGGCTGGAGGCAGCCCAGCGGGGAATAGAAGCCCAGGGGTGGAGCGCCCTATTGGTGACGCCGGGGCCCGACCTGCAGTACCTCACCGGATACGACGCGGTCCCATTGGAGCGGCTCACCTGTCTGGTGTTGCGCGACGGTGCCGAGCCGTTCCTGGTGGTGCCCGAGTTGGAGATCGCGGCGGCCGAGGCCTCACCTGTCGGTGCTTTGGGACTGGACCTGTTGCCCTGGGCGGAGACTGACGATCCCTACGCTCGAACGGCGAACATGTTGGGTCCGGTGGCTGTCGTGGCCGTCGATGACCACATGTGGGCCCAGAAGACCCTCGGGTTCCAGGCGGTGCTGCCGGATGTCTCTCTGCGTCTTGCGGGGCCGGTGCTCGGATCGCTCAGGATGCGCAAGTCAGCGGACGAGGTGGCGGCGTTGCGGGCGGCAGCGGAGGCGATCGACAGCGTGCATGAACAAGTCCCCGGATGGCTCCGACCGGGACGCACGGAGCGGGAGGTCGCTGCGGACATCGAGCGAGCGATTCTTGCCGCCGGACATGTCCGAGTCGACTTCGTCATCGTGGGTTCGGGTCCGAATGGGGCCAGCCCGCACCACGAGGTCAGTGACCGTGTCATCGGCGTCGGGGATCCGGTGGTCGTCGACATTGGAGGCACCATGGCTTCGGGCTACTGCAGTGACTCGACCCGCACGTACAGCGTGGGCGAACCGGCGCCAGAGTTCCGCGCCTACTACGACGTGCTCCAACGAGCTCAGTGGGCGGCGGTCCAGGCGGTACGACCTGGTGTGCCCTGCGAGACGATCGACGCCATCGCCCGCGACATCATCACCAGCGAGGGCTACGGCGACCTGTTCGTGCATCGCACCGGTCACGGGATTGGCCTGGAGACGCACGAGGAGCCCTACATCGTGGCGGGCAACGCGCTGCCTCTTGACACGGGGTTCGCTTTCTCTGTCGAACCCGGCATCTACCGATCCGGACTCGATGGCGCGAGGATCGAGGACATCGTGGTGTGTGGTTCCGATGGGCCCATCGTCTTGAACGAAAGACCTCGGGAGCTGCAGGTGATCCGATGATCCAGCGGCAACTTCCTGACGCGGAATCCGAGGCCCTCCTCGAACTCGCCCGCGACATGGCCGACCGCGAACTCCGCCCGGTCGCCGCCGAGCACGAACAATCCGGTGAGTTTCCGCGCGAGACCTTCCGCCTGCTCGGCAAAGCGGGGTTGCTCGGGCTGCCGTATCCCGAGGAATACGGCGGTGGAGACGTTTCCTATGAGGTCTACCTGCAGGTGCTCGAGGAACTCGCGGCCGCATGGCTCAGCGTGGCCATGGGGGTCAGCGTGCACGTGCTCTCCTGCTACCCGACCGCCACGGCCGGCACAGCCGCACAGCAGCAACGTTGGCTGCCGGACATGCTCGGCGGCGAACTGCTGGGAGCCTATTGCCTGTCCGAGCCGGAGTCGGGTTCGGATGCCGCGGCGCTGACGACGACGGCGCGCCACGAGGCAGGCGAGTACATCGTCGACGGAACCAAGGCGTGGATCACCCACGGTGGTCGAGCCGATTTCTACAATGTCTTCGCCCGGGAGCCCGGGACCCAGGGAGCCGCGGGGATTTCGTGCCTGCTCATCGACAGCACCACGCCGGGATTGAGCGCGGCTGCTCCGGAGCGGAAGATGGGCGCCCGCGGATCGACGACTGCCCAAGTCGTGCTCACCGAGGTGCGGGTTCCGGGCGACCGACTTCTGGGTGAGCAGGGTCGGGGGTTCCGGATTGCCATGGGCGCCCTGGATTCCGGACGGCTGGGGATCGCAGCGTGCGCGGTCGGAGTGGCCCAGGCTGCGCTGGATACCGCAGTCGAGTACGCGAAGAACCGACACCAGTTCGGTCGGCCCATCGCCGACTTCCAGGGACTGGGCTTCCTCCTTGCTGACATGGCCGCTCGAGTGCAGGCGGGCCGTGCGCTCTACCTCGCGGCTGCTCGACGTCGGGATGCCGGGCTGCCGTTCTCGACCGAGGCCGCGATCGCCAAGCTGGTCGCCACCGACAACGCGATGGCCGTCACCACCGATGCGGTCCAAGTCCTGGGAGGCGCCGGATACACCCAGGATTTCCCGGTCGAGCGTTTCATGCGGGAGGCGAAACTGTTGCAGATCGTCGAGGGGACCAACCAGGTGCAGCGCATGGTGATCGCCCGGAATCTGCTGCGATGAGGACGCTGCTGCTGAACGGTTTCGTGCACACCCCGGACGATCCGGGTGCCACCGCCGTGTTGATCGACGGGGACATGATCGCGTGGGTGGGACACGAAGGGGCTGCTCTGGCGCAGCGAGATGGGGTCGATCAGGTTGTCGACCTGCAGGGCGCACTCGTGACGCCGGCTTTCGTCGACGCGCACGTTCACGTCACCGCCACCGGGATGAACCTCGGTGGCCTGGATCTGACCGACACCACCGGAGCGGCCGACGTCCTGCGCCGAGTGGCCGACCACTGCCAGTCGGTCACGGCCGGTGATGTGGTTCTGGGTCATGGCTGGGACGAATCGACCTGGCCTGACGCCACGCTTCCCAGCCTGGGTGAACTCGATATCGCCGCCGGGGATGTCGCGCTGTACCTCACCCGGATCGACGTCCACTCCGCGCTCACCTCGTCGGCGATGCTGCGCCGATTGCCGGCCGTGCGTGACAAGGACGGATTCGATGCCTCCGGGCTGCTGCGTTCGGACGCTCATCACTTCGCCCGTGGGTCGGTCCTGGACACCATCACCGCGGCGCAGCGCGACCGACTGCACACGTCAGCGTTGTCGCACTTCGCCGCCGCCGGTGTGGCAGCTGTCCACGAGATGGCCGGTCCCGACATCTCCAGCGAGAAGGATCTGACTGCCCTGTTGTCACGGGATCCTTCCGATGATCCGCAGATCACCGCCTATTGGGGTGAACTCGGTGGGGCGCAACGCGCCCGCGAGCTAGGAGCGATCGGCGCCGGCGGCGACCTGTTCGCCGATGGTGCGCTGGGTTCCCACACCGCCTGGCTGAGCGACGACTACGCGGACCGGGCCACCCGAGGGGTCGCACACGTCACGGCCCCCGAGGTGGCCGATCATGTCGTCGAGTGCACCGAACTTGGCGTGCAGGCGGGTTTCCATGTCATCGGTGACGCTGCCCTGTCAGAGGTTCTGGCGGGTTTCCGCAGCGCCGCGACGAAACTTGGCCCGGCGGCCCTGCGGGCGGCGCGGCACCGGCTCGAGCACGTCGAGATGCCGACCCCCGATGCCCTGACCACCATGGCCGAACTCGGCATCACCGCCAGTGTCCAACCGCAGTTCGATGCACTCTGGGGTGGTCCGGACGCCATGTACGCGGCCCGTCTGGGTGAGTCCCGAGCGGCCACCATGAACCCATTCAGCGAGTTCAGCAGGCGGGGCATCACGATGGCATTCGGCTCGGACACCCCGGTCACCGCGGTGACCCCCTGGCATACGGTCGCCGCCGCGATCCATCACCGCACCCCGCAATGGCGCATCACGGCCCGTTCCGCATTCACGGCGCACACACGCGGGGGTTGGCGAGCGGTCGGGATCGACGATGCCGGTGTCATCCGTCCGGGATTCCGCGCGCATCTGGCGGTGTGGGACGCATCCGACCTCATGGTCCAGGCCCCGGACGAGCGGGTGGCGGCCTGGTCGACGGACCCGAGTTCAGGAACTCCTTTGCTGCCGACCTTGTCGGAGTACGGTCCGTACCCGGCCTGTCGGCTGACGATCTCGGGTGGCCGGCTGATTCACAGCGATGGGCAGTTGATGTGATCCGTCCCCGCTTCGCGGTCCTGGTCGCTGCAGTAGCGGGGGCGTGCCTGGCCGCGGCGTTCCCGCCGATCGGGTGGTGGCCGCTGGCCGTGGTAGCCATCGCACTCATGACGTGGGCGTGCTACCGCCAGCGCGTGCGGTGGGGCCTGCTGCTGGGCTTGTGCTCCGGCGTCGTCTTCTTCGCTTTCCTGGTGAGGTGGATCGCAGTCGTAGGGCCGGACGCGTGGCTCCTCCTGACCCTGTACTCCGGAGTCTGGATCGGTCTTGCGGGGGCCGCGACCGCCGTGGTCACCCGGCTGTCCTGGTGGCCGCTGTGGGTCGGCGTCGTATGGGTCGCCCAGGAAGCGTTACGCGACCGCATCCCGTTGGGGGGTTGGCCGTGGGGGCGCCTGGCCTTCAGCCAATCGGACGCTGCCTGGCTCGACGCGAGCTGGTGGGGAGGAACCGCCCTGCTCACGTTCCTCGTCGCCACCGGCGGCGCACTTGCTCTGTGGGGGGTCCTGCATCTTCGCGCCGGCCGCACGGGCCCAGCGGCCCTCGTGGCAGTCGTGGTTGCGCCGTGGGTCCTGGGGCTTCTTCCGACCATGACCGGAGCATCAGGCAACGAGGTCGTGGCGGTGGTCCAGGGCAATGTCCCCGCGACCGGTCTGGGTTTCGCCAATGCAGGACAACGCCGCGAGGTCCTCGACAACCATGTCACCGAGACGTTCCGGCTCGCCGAGGCGGTGGCCCGCGGAGACGTACCGCAGCCGCAAGTGGTCGTTTGGCCCGAGAACGCCAGCGACCTGGACCCCTACACCCAGTCGGATGCGCGCGAGGCGATCACCAGCGCCGCCCGCGCGATCAACGCGCCCATCCTGGTCGGTGCCGTGGTCACCAATCCTGATGATCCCGACACAGTGCTCAACGTGGGAATCGTGTGGGATCCGCAGACCGGACCGGGCGATCGATACGTCAAACAACACCCCGTCCCCTTCGGCGAGTACGTCCCGTTCCGGTCGCTACTCACGTCGCTCATCGGACGATTTGAACTCGTACCGCGCGACTTCGCCGCAGGAGATCGCCCCGGAGATCTCCAGATCGGACCCATCGTCGTCGGCAACGTGATCTGTTTCGAGGTGGCGTACGACGACATCGTGCGGGGCACTGTCCTCGGCGGCGCGCAGTTGCTGGCCGTCCAGACGAACAACGCCACCTATACCGGTGGGGGGCAGTCCGAACAACAGGTGGCGATGGCCCGGGTCAGGGCGGTCGAAAACGGACGGTCGACCGTCGTGGCGGCGACCAATGGCATCTCGGCCCAGTTCTTGCCGGACGGCACTTTGGTGGGGGAGTTGCCGGAACGTACTGCCGGCTACCTGGTCGCGGACCTGCCACTGGCCACGACGTTGTCTCCGGCGGCACTCGTCGGGGGAGTCCCAGAACTGCTCGCGGTGGTAGGAGCCGGCGTCGTGATCATTCTGGGAATCCGACGGCCCCCGCGGACGGGGTAACGGTTCGCCCGCCCGGGTTTGCCCCGCAAGCGTGGCGGGAATCCCCAACCGCACCTGTCGGTTGACTGTCATGGGAGATGCAAAGATGACGCTCATGCACA
>JBAOHO010000006.1 GCA_037045355.1 Candidatus Nanopelagicales bacterium
CCTGGTGGAGCAGTGTCCATCACGGCGTTCGTCACAGCCACACCGCCACCAGCCGCCGCCGCGGCGTAAACGGACACGATCAAGACCGCGAGCCACAACGGACTGTCCAGGCGTAGGGCCGCGCTGCAGATCAACGTGGCGGCAACCAGCCCCATGAGAACCGAGCCGGCGGTGGTGATGCCCCAGCGTCGAACCAGCCGCCCGGAGGCGGTGGCACCGATGACAGCGCACAGTTGTGCAGGTGCCATCGCGAGTGCCACGTCGACGGGGGATAGCCGGTAGACGTACTGCAGCGCCATGGTCATGTAGAAGAAGAGGTTCGCGAACAGTGTCAGGACCAGCACGACGAGCAGGAGCACCAGATTGCCGCGGCGCAACGGTGCGAGGTCCAGCGTGGGGTTCGGGATTCTGCGCATCGCCAGGACCAAAGCCACTATTGCTCCTGCGCATGCAGCCAGCAGGAGCAGGAATGCCGTTGTCGGACCGCGCTGTGACAGCTGCGTGATTGACTCGACCGCCAGCGCGAGGACCAAACCCGCAAGGGCCGGCGTCAGCATCTCTCCCGTTGGCTGCGAGGCGGCAGTGTCGGCGGGAACGAGGGCCCACACCAGCACCATCGCCAGGATTCCGGCCGCGACCCAGACCGCGGTCACCCAACGCCATCCCGCGGACTCCACGATCACAGCCGCCACGAATGGCACGAAGAGGTAGGCGAAGGGAATGGCCGCCGAGAACACAGCGAATGCGGTCGCGCGCCCGTCCGAGTCCCGCACTGTGGCACTGAGCGAGGCCAGTGCCACGACCAGCAGGGCCGCCTTGCCGATGTTGGCCAGCAGCAGCCCGGACGTGGCCATGGGCATGGAGGGTGCGACGGCGACGAGTGCGCTACCAAGTGCGTAGAAGCCGCAACAGGCGAGGATGACCCGCTTGGAGCCCAAGCGCTGCCCGAGTGCCCCCGAGATGAAGATCACCAGAAGTGCACCCACCGTCGGCATCTGACGCGCGAAGTCGGACTGCGAGGCCGACGACCCGAGCCCCCGGAGCATGTCGTCGAGGATGTAGTTGAAGCTCGCGCCCAGCGTCTGGACCATGACGGCCGCTGCCGTCATGGCGAGCAACAGTCGGCGTTGGGTGCCGCCCAGGGTGGCAGACCCTGGCAGGGCGAGTCGCATCACCGCAGGCTAGTGCAGAGGTGGCTAGGGGAGGTAGTACATCGGGTTGGGCATCAGGAAGCCGTACTTCAGGCGGCCGTAGGACATGTCGCTGACCTGATCGCCGATGCTGGCCACGATTGTCCACCCGTCGTCCTGTAGCGACTCCCGGGCCTTGGCCTTGAATCGCGCGGAACTCAGTGAACTCGTGGCATCCGTGCGCGTGATGAATCTGTTCCACTGCGGGAAGCCGCGCTTCTCCATGCAGTTGATGGTGGCAGCGCGTTGGGTGGAAGGCCGGCCGGTGATCACAGCGATGCGAAGGCCCGCTGCCTGGAACTTCCGGTAGAGCCGGCGTACCGGGGCATTGGCTGTCGCTTTGCATTCCACCGCGAACTGTTTGTCCGTCTCGGGGTTGTAGGAGAACGCCGGGTCGTTGGAGTTGTACTCCTCGAAGTTGTTGAGCATGGTGTCGTCGACGTCGAAGACGACCGCAGGCTTCTTCGCGTCCGGGTGCTGTCGCAACCACTGCAGGACCGTCTTGCGCGCGTCCTGCGCGACCTCCTGTTGAAGTGCTCGGATCGTGCCGTTCT
Organism: Candidatus Nanopelagicales bacterium; assembly: GCA_037045355.1. NCBI lineage: Bacteria > Bacillati > Actinomycetota > Actinomycetes > Candidatus Nanopelagicales > Candidatus Nanopelagicales bacterium. Next base: position 1,745 of record JBAOHO010000006.1, read on the forward strand.
GGTAGATCCGGCGCAGCTGGGAGGCGGTTCCCGGCCCGACGTCGTAGGGATGTTCAGAGTCCAGCGAGGGCAGGTTCTGCGTGGTGCCGAGGATCGGGCGCCCCTTGGCGATCGGGCCAGGATCGACCGGAACGGTCTGTGCCTGCGCAGCGACCGGGGAGGCGATGAATGCGATGGCAACGGCAAGGCCGAGCATTCGCATGGGGCCTCCTATCTACATGATCGTTTGGACATCCTGTCATGCCCGAGACCGGAGATGGGCCTTGTACCGGGCGACGGCCCCTATTCTGGCCGTGGACTGCAGGGGTGTGGCATGGGAGCGAGAGTGGCTGTGATCGCCGGGATCGGCGGCGCCATGCTCGCGTCTGGAGTAGGGCCGGCGGCAGCTGACCCGGAGGTGCACCCGGCCGTACGGGTCATCATCAGCGGACGGCTGCTGGGTACCCCGGCGACAGTGCGCGTATACGACAGGCACGGGGTACGGGATGTGCGCATCGTCTCCTCGCGCACTGTCAGGGTCAGTCCAGGCCGGGTGACGTTCCTTCCTTTACCTGTCGTCGGCGAGCAGGCGTCAACGGCGCGTGTCAAGCAGTTGACGATCCGCAAAGGCACAACCGTCACGTTCCGCTACCGCAGGGACACAACGTCGCTGCCCGGCCTCTTGGCGCCCGTCGCCGTCGGGAGCAACGGACTTCCTGCGACTGGTCATGGCTGGACGGTCTCGCCTGACGGTACCCGCGTGGCGTTCGCCTCCGACGACCCCGAGCTGGGGGGCGGTGAACCGGGGTTGTTCGTGAGCGAGCTTGCGACAGGGGAGGTTCGGAGAGTTGCGCACTCTGGTTCACGTGTGTCGTGGTCGCCGGACTCCCGTCGCATCGCTTTCGCGACCGGCGCCGACGGGGTCAGCTTCGCGGACATCGACACAGGGGAGTGGCGCGTGGTGTCCGCGCACTCCGGTCGTGCTCAGTGGACCGACGATGATCACCTGGTGCTGTCGATCTGCAGACACCCGGACCGGTGCGGCATCGCGGTCGCAGTCGTGGCCTCGCGGACCGTCCGCGCAATTGTCCCGGCAGCTGGCCGGGTCCGTGGCTGGGCGCCTTCCCCCGATGGACGGCGGGTGCTGTTCGAGTCTTCCGAGGATCCCTTGGGCCGTGGGCTCGACCGCCGATCGCTGTACATCGTGGACGTGGACGGAACCACCCCGGAACTCTTGCGGGCCAATACACGCGGGGGAGTCGTCTGGTCGCCCGATTCCCTCAGGGTGGCCTTTCGCGCGGCGGCCGGATCAGGTCGGACGCGCCTCCTGGTCAAGGACCTCGGTTCCGGGAATATCGCTACAGTCGCGAAGGGTCCCAATCTGCGCGGCCCTGCGGTGCAATGGGCGCCGGACTCGACCGCGGTCGCTTTCCGAACCCGGCGTGGAGCCTTCATCGAGCGACTTGCCACAGGCCGACGCCAGCCCCTGATCCCAGGGCGATTCACGCTGCCGCGCAAGCCCGAGATCACAGGCTTGACCTTCTCGCCCTCCGGCAACCGGATCGCGTTCCGTTTCGGCGCGGGAACAGGTTGTGTCACAGATGTGCTGCCTTACGCCGACGTGAACTGCAGCACCGTCTTGGTGCGGGACCTGCGCAACAAGCGGATCGTCAACGTGTCCGCCGGCGAGAGCGGCCTTGGTTGGCGTGGACGCGATACGGGCCGGTGGTCCCCAGCGTGGTTGAGTGAGCGGAAACTGCTCATCAACGGCCCAGGTACAGCGAGACATCCGACCATCAAGGCGGTCGCATGGGAGTCGGAGCCCATCGCGTCGCCGGCGCCCAGGGTCTCGCCCTGGTGTGATCCCAACCGCTACTGGTGGTCCTGCTGACGGCTAGGCAGGCTTCACTTTGATCTTCAACCAAGCGGACTCGAGCGCGCCGCCGTTCTGGGTGACGATCACGCGGATCTTCTGCTTGCCCGTCGGTCCGAGGATGACCCGCATGGTGCAGTTGCCGTTGGCGGAGACATCACGCTTGGCGTTGATCGTGGCCTTCTTCTGATCCAGTTGGGCCACCGCCCCGGACCAGTTCACGCTCTTCTTCAGCTGGCATTTGATCTTGAACATCTGGCCCGACACCACACTCGCGGGTGCGGACACCGTCTTGAAGTCCGGGTCGCCGGCCGCGTTCGCAGCTCCAGCGCTCATCATCATCGCCCCGCCCGTGGCCGCCAATGTAACTGTCGCCGCCACAACCTTGCGCATGCTCATGTCCGTGTCCAATCCGCGAGTGGTCCGACCCGCTTGCCTTCCGAGTATGCGTCAGTAGAGGCTCGTGAGGACAGCCCCGAACGAACCATTCCGCCGCCCGCATGGATGATGCAGGGCGTCGAGCGCCGACAGCCTCACCGCTCGCGTGCCCGGAACCGCAGAGTCGTCACCGGCCCACGCCCACCCGCACCCAGCGCGCGGACTTGGAACCTGTACGCCTTGCCTGTGCGAACCGTGGCCCTGAACACGCGCTTCGTGGTGGTCTTCCACGCCTTGTAACTCACGGCCCCCGGCTTCGAGATGCGCGCGCGGTACACGGTGGTGCCGGCGACGGACCGCCAGGTGATTCGGACCTTGCCATGGCGGACTCTGGCCTTGACTCCCTTGACCCTGCCCGGAGTGGGTGCTGTGTTCGGAGGTGGCGGCATAACGGGTGCCGTCGGCGTCACGGCTGTCGAGGGCTTGGACGGCATCGAGGTGCCGATGCTGTTGGTCGCCGTCACAGTGACCGTGTAGGCGGCGCCGTTAGTGAGCCCGGGGAACGCACACGTGGTCGCCCCGCCAGTCGTGCACTGCTGGCCGCCGGGGGATGCGGTCGCCAGGTAGTCGGTGATCGGCTGGTCACCTGTGAAGGTGGGAGGCTGCCAGGACGCAGTGATCTCACCGTTTCCGGCGACCGCCGTCACATCCGTCGGCGGTGACGGCTGCACCGCGATCACAGTCACGAGGTAGTGGCCGGAGCTCACCACGTACGCGCGCGATCCGTCGGGCCTGAATGCGACCCCCATAGGCGCGGCACCCACAGCGATCGGGCTGCCGACGGTGGTCTTGGTGTCGGTGTCGATCACCGACCCAGAGGCGCTCTGGTTGTTCGCAACGATCACCTGGTCACCGTCGGGGCTGACCGCGATGCCCCACGGCCAGTCGCCCACTGCGATCGGAGTACCGATCGGGGAGTTGGTTTCCGTGTCGATGACCGACACGGAATCGCTGCCGTGGTTGGCGACGTACGCGTGCTTGCCGCCGGGGGTGATGGCGATCCCCTCCGGCAGGGCGCCCACCGGGATCGGGTCTCCGACCGTGGCGTTTGTGTTGGTGTCGATCACCGAGAGTGAACCGTCGCCGAACCTGGTGACGTAGACACGGCTGCCGTCGGGCGAGACGGCCACACCATGGGTGACCACACCGAGGGTGATCCCGGACACGACCTGATTGGTGCTGGTATCGATCACGGAGACCGTTCCCGACACATTCGTGACGTAGACACGCCTGCCATCGGGAGTGACCGCCACGCCCCATGGTGAACCGCCGACTGTGATCGGAGTGCCTACGGTGGCGTTGGTGCTGGTGTCGATCACCGACACCGACCCGGCACCGTAGTTGGCGACGTAGACACGCGATCCATCGGGGGTGACTGCCAGCCCCCGGGGCCAGCTTCCAACGGGAATCGGTTCGCCCACCGCAGCATTGGTCTGCGTGTCGAAGACCGACACCGATCCGCTGCCGTTGTTGGTGACGTAGAGCCGGGATCCGTCAGGGGTGACGGCCGCCTCGATCGGCATCGCCTGAGTGAGGATCGTGCCGAACGCCACCGGGTCGGCCTGTACCAGTTGCGCCGGTAGTCCCACCAACGTCATGGCGAGAACGACGCCGATCGCAATCCTTCTCCACCACTGTGAGAGCGCCGCGATGTCCATGACACACACCTCCCGGGAGGAGGTGTCGGGCATCCGACCACCGGGTGCCGGCGCCCCCACCGGCTACATGATCATCGTACTCCCGGGGGCTTCTGGCGGGTCCCGTTGCGCCGGCGAGTTCATCCGTTCGCACTGAGCATCGGCGGTTGCGCTCAGGAGACCTTGATGGTCCTGTTCCTTCCCTGTGCCTTGGCCTCGTAGAGCGCCGAGTCGGCCTCCGCGATGGCCTCCTGCAGCGTCTCGGTGTTGGATCGCAAGGCCGCCACTCCCGCGCTGATGGTGATCACCAACGGCTCGGTCGGGTCGAGATCCGGGACAGGCTCGGCCAGAAGGTCCTGCCGGATGCGATCAACGATCGAGTAAGCCTCGTCGATTCCGGCGTGCGGTAGGAGCAGGCCGAACTCGTCGCCCCCGAGGCGGCCCAGCAGATCGACCTCGCGGGTTCTGCGCTCCGCGACCCGGGTGAAGTGTTCCAGAGCCGCGTCGCCCGCCGCATGGCCGCAGATGTCGTTGATCTGCTTGAAACCGTCGATGTCGATCACCGCGACGCACAGGCTGCGACCGGATTGTGCCGCCTGGTGCATCTGTTCTTGTGCTTGCGCCAGGAAGTGACGTCTGTTGGCCACGCCGGTCAGCGCGTCGGTGGCCGCGTCGTGGGTCAGCTGGGCCTCCAGCGCGCGTTGTTCCGTGACGTCCCGGGTGAGGCTGATCAGGTGTGGCGTGCCATCGATGTCCAGCGTGCTGGCCGACACCACACACTCGACCGTCGACCCGTCCTTACGTCGCAGCACCACCGGTAGATTCTCACATTCACCTGTGGGGTGGAGATTTTCGATCAGACGGGCTCGATCCGATGGTGTCAGCCATAGTCCCAGGTCCTGCGAGGAACGTCCGATGGCCTCCGCGCGCGAAAATCCCGTAACCCGACTGAACCCCTCGTTGACGTTCACCATCACTCCATCCGAGAGTCGACTGATGATGGCGCAGTCTGGGCTCGTGTCGAAGATCCTTGTCATGTTGTCCGCCTGCACCGCGACGCTGGCCTGCAGCCGTTCGTTCACCATGGAGATCAGGCCCACTACCCAGAGGACGGTCCCGATCACGGTGGCGACGTACGCCGTCGTGTAGATCGGGCTGTTCGCGAACATGCCTTGGGGGCTGTCCCACCGTGAGGCCTGCACCACCGCCAGAACCAGGTAGATCCCGCCCAGGGCGCTGAAGACCCACGTCAAGTACCTCGCAGAGGCCCGTACCGCGGGTTCGGCATATGAGTGGAGCGCGCGGGCACAGGCGACGACCAGGATGGCGGCACACACGTACACTGCGGCACCGCGAGGCGGAACCAGGAAGACGACGAAGGTGAAGAAGGACGACCACACCGTGAGCGTCGCCAGGAGGGCGACCAGCGGTGCCCAGCGCTCCCTGCGGCCGAAGAAGCGAAGGATGCCCACGTAGACCAGAACGAACCCGGCGATGGTAGTGCTCTGCCACAGGGGGATGGCGATCTTGCCCGCCAGGCTGGTACCGCGGAAGGCGCTGATGATCAGTCCAGCGGCGATGAGGGTTTGTCCTGCGGCCCACAGCCGCATACCCGGCGGCCGGACACTGAATCGGGACTGGATGAGCAAGGCGAGAGCCAGCGTGACGTTGACAGGGCCACGAGGATGACCGTGGTGCTGACGTTCATGGCCACCTCCAGGTTCGTGTCCCGCGGCGAAGGATCCCCCTGGAGTTCAGGGCCGCGCCGCCCGACCTCCCTTGTCGATCACGCTAGCAATGAGTATGGGGCGCAGAGTGGTGCCCGTGTCATCGGCAGAGCAGCGACCGCCGGGCTTCACCGCTTGACGCGGAACCGGACGATCTTCGCCGGCGAGGTCACCTGAGCCTGCTGTGCCTTGACGGCGATGCGGTACTTCTTGGCTCGCTTGAGTCGCAGGATCGCCTTGGGCCGCGTGACTGTGCGCCAGGGCTTCCACTTCTTGCCGCCTGGTTTGGACACACGGATCTGGTACGAGGTTGCCGGGGCTGTAGTTGTCCAGCGCACCTGTACCTTGCGCATGCCCTTGGCTGAGCGACCCTGCTTGACCGTCAGTTTGCTGATCTTGGGTGTGGCGAGGCTTGTGTCACCGGGGGATACCGGGTCACCAGGTGGGAGTGGGAGCGTGACGGGCTCCGACCACGGTGACGGTTCAGACACCCCGTAGTACGCGGTAGCGAAGGCCCGGAAACGATAGGTGATCCCTGGCGTCATGCCCTGCACTACGCAGGAGTACCCGTCCGTCGGGCACACGGGGCCCGGAGGGTCGGACTCAACCGAGAATGACGGGTAGTCGAAGTTGCCGATGAACTCGGCCGGCGTCCAGCTCAATCTCACGATGTTGCCGAGAGGAGTGGAGAGTTGCTCGGCCACCGGCGCAGACGGAGCATCAGGCGCAGTGAGGATCGTCATCGCCCTGCGCGCCAGAACCTGCTGTCCACCCGTGTTCTCCACTGACACCGCGGAGCCGAGGGTCCCGTTGGGGGACAGTGCCATGCGGGTGAAACCCGACACCGAATTGCCCTCGAACGTGCCGACAGGTACGCCCGATCCCCAACTACCTCGCGACAGCACCTGCACGTAGCCGACGAAGTTCGCCGAGTCCTGCTTTCCGCGGTAGGCAAGGGTGGCCCGCAGACCGGAGTCGGAGATGCCGACGTCCGGATCGGGCCTTGTGTCATCCGACTTCGGCCCGTCGGCGATCGTCGGGCTGGACCAGCTGCCTGACTCCAGTTGTGCGCGATTCAGATACACGCTGCTGCCAGCAGCGGCTGTGTCGTAGCCCCACGCCGCCCAGGCGCGCGAGCCGTCGGCATTGAGCGCGACGTCCATGTCCTGGATGTTCGCGACGGTTGTGCCGAGAGTGGTGGGAGTCGCCCATGTGTCGCCGTTGCCCACGGCTGCACGTGCGGTCTCGGCGCCGGTGTTCATGGCCCAGACGGCCACGGATCGGGTTCCATCCGCTGAAAGGTCGACGACACCCGCCCCGGCAGTGGACGCGCCGACGTTCTGCGACACATCACGGGCGGGCGCCCACCCATTGCCCGTCCACGCTCGCGAACGGAGTTGTGCCGACGTGGAGATCCAACTGACGAGGGCACGATTCGCGCCGGTCGCGACCGCTGCGGACAGTGTGCCTCCGGTGGTGCTGGCATCCAGCGATTCGGGGGTGGCGAATGTCGTGCCATTGAACCGGGCAGCCTGGGTGCCGTTTGCTGACGTCTTCCAGACCACCACTCCGAACGTGCCGTCGCGGCGGATGTCGACGGCCGGCGGGGTGGCGAGGTTTACCGAGGTGGCGAGTTCGGTCCCTCCTGACCATGAGGTTCCGTTCCACCGCGACCAGAACAGTTCGCCGACTCCGCCCACGAGCTTCTTGTACACGGCGAAACCCGTAGATCCGTCCTTCGCCATGGCCAACTGCGTCTGGGACTGCGTGGCGGTGGCCTCATCCAGAGGCCATGTCGTCGACGCGCCCTTGGTGCCGCGGGTGACCTGTGGTTGGTAGTTCACCCCGGAAGTGAGGGTCCACGCCGCAAAGGTGTCGGACGCGGAGGTGAACGCGACGTTGCCGAGCGCGATTCCCGCTTGAGAGTTGTTCAGGTAGTTGCTCGAGGTCCACTGCACCACGTCATCGGCAGCCGCGGGGCCTGCGAGCACCGTGGCGCCGAGAGCTGTCGCCGTGGCGATGCCCAACATGTTGCGCAACCGGATCATCGTTGGAGTATATAGATCAACTCCGCGGGTCAGTTTCGCCGTTCGCTACCCGTAGATACTCCGGATCTCTTCGCGGTAGTCCTTGGCCACGACACTGCGTTTCAGCTTCTGCGTCGGTGTGAGGTATCCGGTCTCCTCCGTGAAGTCCGCGTCCAAGAGCCGCCACGATCTGATGGACTCCGCCCTGGAGACCGCCGCGTTGGCATCATCGACAGCGGCTTGGATCTCAGCGATCAATTCCGGGTCATCGCGCAGATCGGCAACGGAAGTGCTGTCCTTCCCGTGGGATGTGGCCCATGCCGACAGTGCGTCCGGGTCGAGCGTGATGATCGCCGCGATGAACGGCTGACCATCCCCGACCACCATGGTCGGTCCGATCAGGTTGTGGGCCTGCATCCGATCCTCTAGAACGGCCGGGGCCACGTTCTTCCC
>JBAOHO010000007.1 GCA_037045355.1 Candidatus Nanopelagicales bacterium
TGATCCCATGTAGTTCCTGTTCGGGCCCCATCGAGTGACTCTTGGTGGGGCCCGAATCTGTACCCTCGCAGAGTGTCCCCCGACTCCGGCCAGCGATTAATGGTCACGGAGGGCACGTCGCGACCCGATCCGCGGCGTTCTTACTACAAGGCACTCGACGGTGTGCGCGGTCTCGCAGTCGCCGGTGTTCTGCTGTTCCACACCGATGGGCGTTGGCTCAGCGGTGGATACATCGGTGTGGACGTGTTCTTCGTCCTCTCAGGACTGTTGATGGTCACAGTGTTGCTGGACCCCGACGTCGACCGGCTCAGGACCAGTTTCCGGGCGTTCTGGCTGAGGCGAGCACGTCGTCTCGGGCCCACCTTGGTCGTCGTCGTGCTTGCGGTGGTCCTGGTCGAGGCATATCGACCCGGCAGGTCGTCGGAACTGTCTGTCGAGGTGCTCGCGGCGCTGTTCTATATGACCAACTGGCTTGCGATCGCCCGTGACACGTCGTATTTCCAGGAGTGGCTGGAGCCCTCGCCGCTCCTGCAGACCTGGTCACTGGGCATCGAGGAACAGTTCTACCTGGGTCTGCCGCTGATCCTGTGGTTGCTCCTACGACTGCGGGCCAGGAGGCTGGTCCTCAGTGGGTTGCTGGGCGCGCTTGGGGCAATCAGCGCCGCATGGGCCTGGCATGAGCGCTCGGATCCCATGCGAGCGTACTTCGGCACGGACACCCGCATCCAAGCACTGCTGCTGGGGGCTGCCCTGGGTGGGCTGGTCACTCGTGTGGGGATGGTGAGACCTGGTCCAGCACGGCCGTCCGTACAGATCGCGGGCTGGCTCGCTGCGGCGGGATTGCTCGCGACGATGGGGTGGGCTCGCCCGTGGTACAGCGATTTGTCTGTCATCACACTCACTATCGCGGCTGTGCTGGCGGCGGTTCTGATCTGGGCACTCCTGGACAGTTCATCGAGTCTGTTGGCGCGCCTGTTCAGTGCCCGGGTACTGGTGTGGGTCGGAGGGATCTCGTACGCCCTGTACCTATGGCATTGGCCCGTGTTCCTGCTGGATCCAGGGACGGGTAGACGCCGGCCTCGGTGCGCAGATGTGGGCCATCACGGTGTCGGTGATACTCGCGTGGTGCACCACCCGGTGGATCGAGGGGCCGATGCGCTGGGGCGCCTTCTCTCGGATGCCTGCGTGGCGTCAGTGGTTCATCTACGCCTCAGCGATGGCGGTGGTGATCGTTGCCGCCCTTGGGACCGGACGGTCGCCACGTGGTGCTCCTCCGCCCGACTCGCAGTGGCCCAGCGCCGAGGCCCTGCCCGCGAAGATCGCATTGTTCGGCGACTCCACCGCGTACACGGTGCAGGCTGCTTTTCCACGGGACCGGTACCCGTCGGTCGGATTCAGAGCAGAGACCCCGCTGGGATGCGGCCTGCGCAGCAGAGTGCTGCAGCGCGCGGATCTTGACGCGGCGAAACCGGAGTGTGACGGCTGGCAAGACCGCTGGGCGGATGTGGTGCAGGAAGAGGCGCCGCGGGCAACGATCCTCATGGAGAGTGTCTGGGAGATGTACGACGTTGTGCGATCTGGTGTCTCCGCGCCGCCCGGCTCCTCGGAGTACCAGCAGACGGTGACGTCGGCGATCCGCGAGGCGATCGAGGTGATCCGGCCCCCACAGGGCGGACCGGTCTACCTCGTAGGGGTACCCTGCCACGGCGCGACACACGAGTTCTACGCGCCCACCTTGAACGATCCCGTCCGACAGCAGCACCTGAACGCCATCTTGCAGGAAGTGTCGCGGAGCACACCCGATGTCCACTTCATCGACCTGACCCCTCTGACCTGCCGTGACGGGGATCCGGTCACAGAGGTAAACGGGACTGCGTTGCGGACCGACGGTGTCCACTGGACGGATGCTGGGGCCGAGTACTTCTGGTGGTTCATCCTTCGCGCAGTCACGGATTCGTAGCCCTCCTGCGGCACGTCCGACCTGCCGCCAAGTATGTTCTGCGTGTGCCGAACAGATGGGGGATTGCGAACCATCGCCTCACAATTGCTGCTGTCGTGCTGGTGGTTGGCGCGCGCACGCTGGTATCTGTGCGTGGGTACCTGTACGCCGATGACTTCGCCTTCCGCTACTGGGCCGCCACTGAGCCGCTGAACCTCGATTACCTGACCCGGTCTTACGGCGGCCACGTCAACCCGATCGGTCTGCTGAACCAGTGGGTGCTGCAGCACCTGTTCCCCGGTTCTCACCTGGCCCTGGCACTGTTCTCAGCAGTCCTCTGGGGGCTCACCCTGGTCTTTGCGGCCATGCTTATGCGACGGATCACCGACTCGGATGCTGTGACAGCCAGCTTCCTGCTTCTCGTGGGTCTGAGCCTATTCGGCTTCGAGTCCAGTACCTGGTGGGCTGCGTCGATCTACGCGGCGCCGTACCAACTGTTCCTCGTCGTCGGCACCTACCTGCTGCTCAGAGCCCGTGATGCCGGAAACTCCCGTCCGGTGTGGGCGGCCCTGCTGTGTTCGTTGGCCGCCTCGCTGTCGTTCAGCCGGGGATTCATGGCAGCCGTGTTCATGTTCGTCGTGGTGGCGGCCGTACCCACAGTACGTTCCGCGGCGCATGGTGCGCGCCGCGCCTGGACGTGGCAACGGCCGGTCTGGATCGGTATGGGCTTCGCCTCAGTTCTGGGTGTCCTCCTGGTCGTTGCGAGTAGCGGTGACATCACCCGCTCAGGCTTCGACCCTTTACGGCTGCCCGCTTACATCGGAAGGATGCTCACGCTCAACGTCCTGCCCGCGATCTGGGGTGGGCCCTGGCAGTGGTTCGAGATCCCACCCCCCGAGTGGCCCCCCATCGTCACCAATCCCGCCCCGCCGCCCGTGTTAGCACTCCTCGCGACGGTCGCGACGATCGCTGGGTCCGTGGCAATCTGGTGGCGACGCCGGGAACTGCGCGGGCTGGTCGCCTGGGCACTCGCGTTCGTGCTGTGCGTGCTTGTTATCGCCGGGCTGGCACGCTCCGGAACGGCCGTGGAGAGCACGGCCTACCGCTATACCTTCGACGTCGTCTGGCCCGTGGCCCTGGCTTTCGTGTTGGGCGTGTCCATCGAGACCGCAGGGCGCCGACGTTTGACCCGTCTCGGCGCCGTATTGGTGCTCTGTGTGAGCGCGTCCGCCGTGGTGTCGACTCTGGTGCCCGCCCGGGACTGGATGGGCAATCACGCGCGTGTCTACATGGCAAACGCCGCGTCGGGGTTCCCCCTCATTCCAGAAGGTCAAACGGTGCTCAATCAGGGGGTGCCGGAAGACCTCATCCATCCTGGGCTCATGGCGCCGTACGCCAACGCCGAGGTGGTGATGACCCCGGTTCCGGGAGCCCCCACGTTTGGTACCTATGCAGCGGATCGGCTCTTCGGTTTCGACTCCGACGGAAACGTCCGCGAACAGACTGTGCTGGGTCCAACGTCGCTGCCCGGTCCTGACGCGAACTGCGGATACGCCGTGACGACGGCTCCCCGCAGCGTTCCGCTCGACGGCGACGTGATCGCGTGGGACTTCTATGCCCGCGTGGCGTACTTCACGCAGACCGCGACGGATCTCAATATGGCGGTGGGCGGCACGATTCACACGGTCCCGGTCGAGCCCGGAGGACTAAGTGTCGTCTACTTCCCGGTCAACGGACCCGCCCAGGACGTGCTCGTGTCGATAGGCACACCTAGCATCACGGTGTGCGTGACGGACATCCGAATCGGGAACCGAGCCGACCTCGAAACCGGTGACACCGTGCCTCTGCCCGTGACACAGTTGCCGCCGTGAGCACCGACGTTCGTGGAGAATCGGGGGCGGCAACCCGAGCCGACGTGCCGGGTAGCGCCCGCCGCATCCCGGCGCTGGACGGTCTTCGCGCGTTCGCCGTCGCAGCCGTCATGCTCTTCCACACGGCGTCAGTGCCCCTGCAGGGCGGATTCCTGGGTGTGGACGTGTTCTTCGTTCTCAGCGGATTCCTCATCACCGGCCTCCTGCGACGCGAGGGGCTCGCCCGTGGTCACATCGCGCTCGCGGGGTTCTGGCTCAGACGTGCCAGACGACTTGCGCCGCCGCTTCTCCTGGTACTGCTTGCGGTGGCGATCGCCCGGCTGGCGGTACCGCAGGTCGATGCAGCGGTGTGGAGGGGTGAGATCCTCAGTGCCCTGACCTACACGACCAACTGGTTCCAGATCCTCACCGGAGGCGACTACTTCGCGGAGTTCGGCCGTCAATCGCCTTTGGTCCACACGTGGTCCTTGGCCATCGAGGAGCAGTTCTACCTCGGATTCGCGGTGCTGTTCGCACTCGTCGGGATTCGGTGGCCCACGCGTCGGTTTGTCGTGCTAGTGGGCGTGCTGATTGTGGTCTCCGCCGCGAGTATGGCGTACGCCAGCGGTACCGGCGCCGAGTCATGGGCGTACTACGGGACTGTCCCTCGAGTGCAGGCCCTCCTGTTCGGTGCGCTGCTCGCCCTCGTCCTACCCCATGTGGGCGACCGACCAGGCGTTGTTCGTCGGGTACCACCTGGCCTTGTGGGGAGCATGGGGCTCGTCGGATTGACGGTTGCCTTCATCCGTCCTCCGTCCACGGAGGTGATGTTCCGAGGAGGCTTACTGCTGGCGGCGGTCATGGCGGGCATGGTCATCTACGGAATCCTTGGCTCCCCGGCCCTCGCCAGGCTGTTATCTTGGCGGCCGCTAGTAGGGCTGGGGTTGATCTCGTACGGCGTGTACTTGTGGCACTGGCCCGTGTTTCTTTGGCTGCAGGGAAGCCGTGGCGACGCACGACTGTCGCTACAGATGTGGTCGATGGTCGTCACGATCATGTTCGCGTTGTCCTCCTACGTACTTGTCGAGCGTCCTATCCGCTTTGGTCGATTCTCCCGGCTCAGGCCCAGTCGCCAGTGGCTGGTCTACGCGTGCGCGGCAGGTTCGATCGCCGCTTTTGTCATGCTGCCGGCTCGTCACCTCCCGGACCCTGACGATCTCGATTGGCCGGCCACGCAAAGCGTTCCGAGGCAGATCTTCGCCGGTGGCGACTCGACGATGCTGAGCCTCGCGGTGGCCTTCCCGACCGACCAGTATCCGGAAACACATCTGGCGGGCGAGACCCCCATGGGGTGCGGATTGGTGGGTGCGCCGTTCGTCCAGAATGGCGCCACCATCGATCAGGAACGGTGCAGCGGATGGCAGGACAGGTGGCGTCGGGCGGTCGCGAGCCAAACCCCCGACGTGGCGGTGATCGGCAGCGGGGTGTGGGATCTCTTCGATCGAGCAGGGCCGAGCGGGGCGATCCCCCCCGGCGAGCCGGGGTTCGACGAACCGTTCGTTGCAGCGTTCCGGGAGGCAGCCTCGCTCGCCAGTGACGGCGGGCGTCTACCGGTGTTCGTGCTTGGAGTCCCGTGTATGGCATCGCTGAACGATCAGGCGGTGCTCAATGATCGATCCCGGGTCGACACCGTCAATGCGTTGATCCGCGCCGGAATCTCGGACATGCCAGATGTGCACTACGTGGACCTGACAGGTCTCACGTGCCTAGCGGACGGTAGTGCGTTGGTGAAGAAGGATGGCCGGGTCATGCGCGACGATGGAGTCCATTGGACACCGAGCGGGGCACGACTGGTGTGGGCACACATCCTTCAGAAGATCACCGAGGTCGACCAGGCGTGAGCGACACGTCATCGGGCCGGCTTCCCTACAGCCCTGCGCTCGACGGTCTACGGGCGTTGGCCGTCCTCGCCGTCATGCTCTACCACGGTGGGGTCGCGGTCGCCGGTGGCGGATTCCTGGGTGTGGACGTCTTCTTCGTCCTGTCCGGATTCCTCATCACCACGCTGCTCCTGCTCGAGTTCGAGGCCAACGGTCGCCTGGACCTGCCAGCGTTCTGGGGCAGGCGGGCCAGGCGTCTGTTGCCCGCACTGTTCCTCGTTCTAATCACCGTGTTGGTCTACGGCGCGTTCCTGCGAGGAGAAGCGGCGAGCGCCGTCCGCGCCGATGTTCTGGCGACGTTGTTCTACGTCAGCAACTGGTGGTTCATCGCGTCGGGGAACTCCTACTTCGCGCAGTTCCAGGATCCGTCCCCGTTGACTCACACGTGGTCACTCGCGATCGAGGAGCAGTGGTATCTGCTCCTGCCGGTCGTACTGGTGCTACTGCTGCCGAGGGTCAAGCACCGGAGATGGTGGGTGATCATCTTCGTCGCCCTCGCCCTGCTGTCAGCGGGCCTCATGTCGTTCCTGCACATGCCCGGCTCTGATCCATCCCGGGAGTACTACGGCACCGACACCCGACTGCTCGCACTTCTGCTCGGTGCTGCCTTGGCCAGTCTTCTCACCCCCGGAGTGATCGAAAAGGTGCGAAGTCCGGCCGCCTGGCTGGCGCCGATCGGACTTGCAGCCCTCGTGCTGCTCCTAGGACTCACGGACGACACCTCTGACTGGCTGTACAACGGCGGGTTCCTGCTCGTGGCACTGGTGTCAGCCGTCGTGCTGGCGTCGGTGGTGGCACGGCCGCAGGGTTTCGTGGCACGGGTACTGGCGTGGCGGCCGATCGTGTGGATCGGGACGGTCTCGTACGGGTTGTATCTGTGGCATTGGCCCGTCTACGTGATCCTCAGCCCCGGCCGAACCGGTATCTCCGGCACGGCGCTACTCGTCCTGCGCTTGGCAGTGACATTCGCCGTCGCCGCCCTCTCGTACTACCTCGTGGAGATGCCTGTCAGACGAGGGGCGCGCAGCAGGCTGACACAGTCGCAACGGCTGGCGGCGGTCCTTGCAGCGCCTCTGGTGGTCCTCGGCCTGGTGGGAATCACCGCGGCGACGACCCGACCGTCCGCTGACGACTCCCTGGAAGCTATCCGTGACGCTGCCAGTCAGACGCCGACGCCAGGACCGACCTCGACACCCAGTCCGACGCCATCGGCATCCGCCCCGGCGGTGGAGGGGGTTCGCGCGATCCTCGTCGGGGACTCTGTGGCTCTGTCGCTGTTCGCCGCGTATACACCAGGCACCACCAAGGACATGAGCGTGCTCCCCGGTACCGAGTTCGGGTGCGGACTCGTGCCGTTCGAGGCCGCCATCAATGGGTCGCCCATGCCGTTGCGTGATGAGTGCGTGACCTGGGATGCGCAACGGGGGCAGCGCATCGCGGAGTCCGGGGCGAATCTGGGGGTCATGTTCCCGGGTCCCTGGGAGCAGTACGACCGGTGGATCGACGGTGAACAAGTTCCCTACACCGATCCTCGGTGGAAAGCCGCGACCGTGGCCGACTACGAGCGCGTCCTTGAGGAACTCTCTGCAGTGACGCCGAACGTGGCAGTGGTCTTGAACACATGTCACGGGGCGCCCGACCTCGACCTGCCAGATGCCGTGCTGTTCCAGGCCGGCCGCTATGCCAATGTCGTCAACGACCCGGCCAGGGTGGCTGCGGTGAACGAGGCAGCCCGCGAAGCGGTCGACCGGTCAGGGGTGGATGCGGCGGTGATCGATCCTGGGTCGATTCTGTGCAAGGACGGCTATCAGGGGACCATCGACGGCATCCAGATGCACACCGACGGTGTGCACTTCACTGAGGAGGGCGCGCGGTGGTACTGGAAGTGGCTCGGGCCGCAACTGGTCAAGGCCTCCCGGCAATCATCGGCCATGCCTTCACCACCTGCGCCCTGAGCGACTTGAGATCCCCGGAGTTGTCGAGCACGACATCGGCGATGGCCAGGCGCTGTTCTCGGGTGGCCTGGGCGGCGATCCGTGCCCGGGCGTCGGCTTCCGCCAGCCCGCGGTCGATCAGCCGCGCGACCCGGACCTCATCCGGGGCGTCGACGACGACCACCAGTTCGTAGGCGTCCTGTAGTCCCAGTTCGGCCAGCAGCGGTACGTCGTGGATGACCACAGCATCGTCGGGCAGGGCGGCCATCAGTTCTGCGGTGCGGGCGGCGATCCGGGGATGGATGATCGCGTTGAGCCGTGCGCGCGCTGACTCATCCGCGAACACCACCGCGGCCATCGCGGCACGGTCGAGAGCGCCGTCGGCGGACAAGATCCCCGGACCGAACTCCGCGACGAGGGTACGAAGCCCTTCAGTGCCTGGCGCGACCACCTCGCGAGCGACGGCGTCGGCGTCGATGACGTCCGCACCGAGCTCGGCGAACATGGCGGAGACGGTGGACTTCCCCGATCCGATGCCTCCCGTGAGGCCGACACGTCGCATGCTCCGAGGGTAGTGCTGGTGACAGGTCCCGGAAGTGGGCGCATCATGGCTTGGTGGACATTTCCTCCGAAGGCACCCCCGTCGGGCGGCGGGTCGTCCTAGGGTTGCTCGCGCTC